>JBEIMN010000403.1:0-3764 GCA_040378705.1 Acidobacteriota bacterium | reverse complement strand
GTGCGCCATTGGCCATCGTCAGCAATCGTCCGGTGAAGGGTCCATGGTTGAAGATCGCCGTCAGCGCAAACCAGGCCGGAGAGAACGCAAACCTGAAATGGACGAGCGCCATTCCGCTGACCGCTCCCTGGCTGGCCAGCCAGTCGATCGTGCCATAGTGGTAAAGGCCAGTGTCATAATGTTCGAGCGGCTGCACCAGTCGCGCGGCGACGATCAGCACGATTAGCACCACCATCGAAATCATCACCTTTGGCGCCAGGACTCCGGTGGCCTGCAATTGGTGCAACTGGCAACGAACCCAGCGATGAGAGAGGGCGATGATCGAGACCATCAACATTACCAACTGACCCACTTCAGGGCTGAGTGGCCGCAGTAACCCAACACCAAGCAGCAGTGATGGCAGCACCCCGAGCCCTGTCCAGGCGGCGATCAGCCACCGATCAGCGTCAGACCTTATCTGGTCGATCTCGAGGTATCGACCGATCAGCAATCCTGTCAACAGGCTTACCAGGCCGATCTCACACCAAATCAGCATCAACGTAATCATCCAGGCTCCATCGTACTTAAACTGGATTGAATGATCGATTCAATTGTCAGCTTAGTGGTTAAATCCAATGGTGCCTCGTTCGAGTCCTGAAGTATCGATCACGGCGCGAGGCGGAGAGACGCTGAATAAATGGGAGATGCTCCTCCATCCAGCGCTTGACCAGGCGAAGCCCGCGCTGACGGCCGTATCTGATATCACTGGGAAAGTTGGCAAGGGTGATCGGCGATGGAATCAGACACCCAATTTCGGCTACTGCACGATTGGCATAAAAATAGCCCCACGAATCGGCCGTTACCCTGACCGGTCGATTCAGCTCGACCAGCCTCGCGGCGACGCTTGCAGTCAGCACGTAACCGACTGCACTCAGCAGCCGCTCCGGATCTGCTGAGATTGCGAGTGTTCTCTCGCCGCTGAGTTCGATCTTTGTCTGCTGCCTGAATGGCTGGATCTCATTCGAGAGCCAGTAAAGAAGTGTCAGCCCATCACGTCCAGTCACGGCCTCGATCCCGGCGAGGAGAGTTCCGAAATCATCCGGCAGCAGGAGATCGTCCTCAAGGACGACCGCGACGGGCAACTGCTGCTCGACGATGCGCCGCTGCGCCTCGGAGTGGCTCAGCGCACAGCCGATCGCCCCAAGCGAAAGCCATTCCGGCTCCCGCGCTATTGCATCCGGATCGCACCGCACCGCGAGCTCCTCCGCCGTCAGGCTGTGACCATTGGTCGCCGTGACGATCTCATATTCGAGTCCCAATCGGCACAACTGCGCCTCCATCATTTTACGACGGCGGACGGAAGCCTCAAGATTGATTACAAATATTTTCATCATCAGTGGTAAAGATGCGCTGCGCCGACCTTCAGTGTTCCGATTGCTCCTTAATCATTCCGACCCCGCCACTAATCCCCCTTCGAGGATCGAGGGTCCGTAACGGAATCCTTGGTTGATCCGGCGTGCAGGGAAATGGCGCGGCCCAGCACTGGTTGCGGAGCGGACCATACTCGGTCAGATTGAGCGTGAACCCATCCTGATTGAGCGCTTTCAGACTGGACGGCGGAGGCTGACGAATCGTTGCCGGGAATAGAAATCCCTGCCTGTCGGGCTGAATCTGAAAAATCGAGATCATCGGAGAGAGAACCGCCGCCGCCAGCGTCAGCCTGAAGAGCCACTCGTTCTGCAACCGGCGATAGATGAGCGATCCGAGGTAAGCGAGCGTCACAAGGCCAATCAGCAGAAGTCGATATTTACGGGAACCAAGTTCAGTGTATGGAGTAAGAAGCGGGACGGCAGTCGAGATGAGCGGAACGAGGATCAGTGTTCGCCATCGGCCCCGCGCCAGCGCCAGCGCTGGAAGTATGACGAAATAGCCCAATCCAAATCGGAGGCTTGGCGCGAGCGCGACTACATAAAGGATACCAGCCAACCCGATCCCGATTGCGAGCCAATAATCATAGTATGGCAGTGAACCACGTCCCATAACGACAAAGGCGGCGAGACTCAGAATGGATACCAGGAGAAGAAACGAGCTGTTCGACAATGATCCCGTAAAGTCGTCGAACATCCAGTCCCGGAACCACTCCGGAAATGGCGGAACGATGCCTCCCCGCCCTTCGGAACGGGAGAAATCGGTACTGATCATCCTCAAACGCTCAGCATCAACGGCCCTGACCGCCCAGGGCAGACTCTCGATACATCCAATCCCGGACGGATAGAGCGGACAACCAGAGGTGATAATATTTGCTGACAGCACTGGCAAGATCAGCCCGAGCGAGAGCAGCGTCGCCATCAGCCAGCGTCGCCAATCGAATGACCGCCCGATGACACAGTTCAGGAATACCAGCAGCAGGATCGGCAGCGAGCTGAGCTTGATCGAAAAGGCCATCAGCCCGAGAAACAGGATGGTCAGCCGCTCGGACGGGTCGTTCCTGACGGCGAGTATCCACCAGACAATGACGATCGTCAGCAGCGCCATCGGAACATCCGGCGATGGTGAGACAGCCAGTCCGGCGGCAAGCAAAAGATACGGAAAAGCGAGCAGATAGCCACTCGCGGCAAACCAGTCAGAGAACCTCGCCTCACCGCCAAGTATTCGTCTCAGCACCAGAGTAAGGTGTATTGCCCCAAGCAATACACAGAAGCCTCCGAGGGTCTGGGCTGGAAAGAGCGCGGCGAGCGAAAACCAGGTCGAGGTGAAGCCGAACCGGTTATGGATCAACGCCGCCCCGCGGAGCGTGCCATACTTCTCCTGCATCAGAGACATCTGATGGTGGTAAAGACCGGTATCGAAAAAGGTCAGCTCCTGGCTGCAGAATATCCCAAGAAAGATGACCGGAACCGCCCACCAGACCAGCGAACTGAGCGTCAGCGTCTGCATAAATCCGGCGAGCTGCCGCTGAACGCGACTCGTCAGATATGGCAACAGGCCGCAACTAACGACTATCGTCAGTGTCAGGAGACGCCGGAGCGGCAAAAAGAGTGAGAAAACCAGCAAAAGGAGCGCGACTAGTGTCAGCCCCGCCCAGATCGAGACGATCAGCCGATCCTCACGCAAAACTCGCTCCCGATCATCTCCTGAGACGATCAGCAGGCCGATACCAAGGCTGACCATGAGCAGCAATAACCAGTAGAATATCAGTAGTATCATCGTCGTTTATCTGTTAACCGCCCCAGGTCGACCTGAGCAGCTTCAATTCCGGCAACTCCGGAGTTGAAGGTGGCTGGCTGATCGCACTCCTCATCCGGGAGATCTCTTCTTGTCTTATCGTAGATCAGCACCAGATCGGACTCGTTCAACGCCCGGCGAGGCTTTGCCGGAACACCGGCAATCAGATGCGCCTCGACCTCGATCTTTCCGGTAATGACCGATGCCAGCCCGACGATCGACCGCGATGGTATCGAGGAACCAGGCGCCATTCGAATCTCGGAACCGATATAGCAGAAATCACCAATCATAACCGGCTGGCCATCACGCCGGTTATGCGTCCAGATCGAGGAGTTTCGCCCGCCAAGGATCGAACGACGGCCGATCGTGACCCGATCGGTGAAGTCGATCCGGTGCTCTGCCGTCAGTACCGAACCGTACCCAAGCCTGAAGGTCGAATCCGGAGGCCGTGTAAAGTCCGGCTCAATGATCGCGTTGATCACGTTCAATCGCAGTATCATCGCATAATCTTCAAGCTGCAGGGCTACTCCACCACGAAAGAGATTGAGCGCCCCGATGAC
>JBEIMN010000402.1:0-3787 GCA_040378705.1 Acidobacteriota bacterium | reverse complement strand
TGCGGACGTCTGGTTGAAGCGGGTCATGAGGTAGTCACCCTCTCACGTCAGGCGCGACCCGCAACACAATCGGGTATCAGGTCATTCCGCTGGAATCCGGAGCAGGAGTTACCACCGGCTGAGGCCTTGGATGGAGTCGACGCGGTGATCCATCTGGCCGGAGAGCCGGTGGCCGGCGGAAGGTGGACACCAGAGCTGAAGCGTCGTATCCGTGATTCGCGCGTGCATGGAACCCGCAACCTTGTTGAGGGGATGCGTCGTCAGGCAGTGCCACCGCGAGTGCTGATTGGTGCTTCGGCAGTTGGCTATTATGGCGACAGGGGCGAAGAGCAACTCGATGAAACTTCATCGCCGGGGAGGGGATTCCTGAGCGAGGTCTGTCAGGACTGGGAGCACGAGTACCAAAACGCGGCTGATGCCGGCATCCGGGTCGCAATGGTCAGAATCGGCGTCGTCCTGAGTCCGACAGGCGGGGCGCTTGAAAAGATGCTTCCTCCATTCAGGTTCGGATTGGGTGGGCGACTCGGGAGTGGCCGGCAGTGGTTTCCCTGGATCCATCTCGACGACATCGTTGGATTGTTCGAGTTTGCGCTTCTAAATGAATCGGTAAACGGCCCGCTCAACGGGGTTGCGCCCGAGGTTTTGACCAATGATCAGTTCACGCACCGGCTGGCAAGGGCGCTCCATCGCCCGGTCTTTCTGCCAGTGCCGGAATTTGTGCTGCGCCTTCTGACCGGAGAGATGGCGGCAGTTGTTCTTGCCAGTCAGCGCGTCTCGCCACGCGTTCCGATCGATGCCGGGTATCTGTTCAGATTTCCATCGATCGAGAATGCCCTGCGCGATATCTTCAGGAGAATGAGTCGATGAAAACCTATGTGCTGGAACGAAGTCAGATAATCAGAAAATCGAAGTCAGAGACCTTCGAGTTTTTCAGTGACGCCTTCAATCTCGAGCGGATCACTCCGCCATTCCTCCGTTTCCGGATCATTACGCCGGCTCCGATCAAAATGGCTGCCGGCAAACTGATCGAGTATCAGTTGTCGCTCTTCGGAATCCCCTTCCGCTGGAAGACGCTGATCGAGGCGTGGAGTCCGGAGACACACTTCGTCGATCGTCAGTTGAAGGGGCCCTACCGGCTCTGGCACCACACACACACTTTTGAAGAGCTCGGTCCGGGGCGGACGCTGATGAAAGATGTTGTTCGTTATCAGATTCCATTCGGCCCATTCGGGCGTTTGGCGCACTTGCTGTTTGTTGAGCGGATGCTTCAGATGATCTTCAATTATCGCGCTACGGCAACTGCAAGTCTGCTCAACGGTACGTCGGTGGTTGAGCTTCCGGAGACTGCCGATTTGGCAACAGTCGATCTGGTTCATTCCGGAACGGTCTGAGCGACCGATCTTTAGCAGTTGATGAAGAGCCCGCGGCGGGTATATTTTTTTAGGGGTATCCAGTGACGATAATGCCGGAAGGTCCAAAAGTATCGGAGGTATCGGAGGTATCGGAGGTATCGGAGGTATTGGATGTATTGGAAACTAATGCGCGGGTGACTGTTCGGCGTCCGGGGACGATCGATAACGGTGGAAGTTGTGTCCTCTACTGGATGCAGCGCGCGCAACGCGGAGTCGATAATCCGGCACTCGATCTGGCGATCGAGTATGGCAACAGGTTGGAGAAACCGGTCGTCGTCTTTTTCGGGCTCCATCCGGGTTATCCGCGCGCCAACCGTCGCCACTACTCATTTCTGATCGATGGGCTGGCAGAGACTCGTGATCGGGTCGAGGAGCGTGGCGCCTTCTTCCTTTTCCGGCCATACCCGGAGCACAACCTGATCGGGGTATGCGAGGAGTTGCGCCCCTGCCTGGTTATCGGTGACGAGAATCCGTTGCGCGAGCCTGAGGGGTGGCGGCGAAGTGCGGCGAAAAGGTTGGCGGTCACTTTTCTGACGGTCGACGCGGATGTGATCGTTCCTTCGGAATCCTTTCCGAAGGAGGAGTATGCGGCACGAACGATCCGGCCAAAGATTAATCGATTGCTCGATCAGTATCTTCGGCCACTCTCAAATCCAACCGCAAGGTATCGATCGCCTGAACTACTCGATAAATTGAAGGGATTGAACCGACCGATCGATGGCCCGCGCCTGTTGCGTGAGCTACCAATCGATGACGGAGCTGAAGCAGTTCCCGGCGTGGTCGGGGGAACACGGGCCGCGCTCGCCCAGCTTGATCTGTTTGTCAATCAGCGACTGGCAGAGTACGATACGGCTCGTAATATTCCTTCGAAACCGGGAACGAGCGAGCTCTCCGCGTACCTGCACTTCGGGCAGATCAGTCCGTTGACGATCGCGCTTGCCGTGCGGGGGGCTGACACACCGCCAGCGGCAAGGGATGCTTATCTGGAGGAGCTGATCGTCAGGCGTGAACTGGCCGTCAATTACGTGAAGCGAAATCCGGACTATGACCGTCTGGAGGGTTGTCATCGCTGGGCGGTCGATTCACTGACAAAGCATCTTGGCGATGAGCGACCATACCATTACAGCCGTGACCAGTTCGAGCAGGCACAGACACACGACCCGCTATGGAATGCCGCCCAGATGGAGATGGTGCTGAGTGGAAGAATGCACGGATATTTGCGGATGTACTGGGCAAAGAAGATACTTGAATGGACACCAGCTCCGGCGGAGGCTTTTGAGATAGCCGTTCACCTCAATGATCGTTATCAGCTCGATGGGCGTGATCCGGCAGGTTACAATGGAATTGCCTGGGCGATCGGTGGCAAGCATGATCGTCCGTGGGGGCCGGAGCGGAATATATTCGGACTGATACGTTATATGGCCGGAACCGGCTGTGCGCGGAAGTTCAATGTTCCGGCCTATATCGATCGGATTGCCAGGATGCGCCGATCGAACGGTTGATTATCGCGGCAGAACAAAATTGTTAAACGAGGAAGAGTGTATGTCATCAACCCTGGGGCCGGCCAGTCAACAAGCGAACGTGGAGAGATCGGCTTCGATCACTCCGGCGCAGATGGTCTGGACAGAGCAGAAATGGCAGGAGCTGGATCGTGAGACTCGCCGCCAGGCGCTTGAGACCGGGACGGAGGAGGGGGCCTGGAAGGTAGTTTCGCGACGGGCCCGCACGGTGCTGAAAACATACAGCACCAGTTTTTTTATCGTGACGAGGTTTCTTCCACCGGTCAAGCGGGCGAAGGTCGAGGCGATATATGCCGCGGTCCGTTATCCGGATGAGGTTGTCGACACCTTTCCGCTAACGCGTGACGAGCGGACGGCACTGCTCGATGAGTGGGCGACCGGCTATGAGACAGCACTCGAGTGTCGGAGCCTGGTTGAGTCTTTGCGGAAGGGCGTCCCCTGTTTTATCGCTGGTTTCGCCGAGGTGGTCCGTCAGGCAGGAATTCCGGCTGAGCATTACCGTGCGTTTCTCGAGGCGATGCGGCTCGACATTGAGCCACGGCCGTGTGTCGATCTTGACGATCTGATCGATTACTACGTCTATGGGAGCGCGATCGTCGTCGGCTATTTCCTGACCTACGTTTACGGCGCCCCGACGCCTGACGATTTTTCACGCGCGCTCGAGAGTGCGCGTGATCTTGGAATCGCGCTTCAACTGACAAACTTTCTGCGGGATGTTGCCGAGGACCAGCGGCGTGGACGGACCTATCTTCCGACCGACATGCTTCTGAATGAGGGCATCGAGAAGCTGGATGCCACCGACCCGGCACAGCATCCGGGCCTCAACCGACTGCTGACCCGGCTAACCACCATTAC
>JBEIMN010000401.1:0-3788 GCA_040378705.1 Acidobacteriota bacterium | reverse complement strand
CGAGTTGACGAGCAAAGCGCAAGCGCAAGGTGCGGAAATCTATCCGCAGATCAGCATGCGGCCGACCGGGATCGTGATGGGATTGCAAAGCAGCTTTCACATGTTCATGGGCCGACCCTCCTATGACGCGCTCGCTAACCTACCGTTTGAAGATCAGGTCAAGAAGATGCAGCAACCCGAGATCCGGGCGGCGATCATCGCTGAGACATCAGGCAAGCTGCCATTTGAGGGTACGGCGCTTCGTTATGAAATGATGTTCCGACTTGAACAGGCTGACGGGTCACTCGATTATGAACCTTCGTTTGAATCGAGCGTTCAGCAGGTCGCCAAGCGCGCGGGCGTTTCTGAAGATGCCATCCTCTATGACATGATGATGGAGAATGACGGCCACGGCTATATCTATGTGGTCCTCGTCAACTACGGTGATTATTGCCTCGATTTCCTCTACGAGTTGATGGACAATCCCACCGTGATTGCGGCGGGATCAGATGCAGGCGCGCATTGCGGTGCGATTTGCGATGCAGCGATGCCGACCTTTATGCTCAGCCACTGGACGCGCGACCGCAAAGCGGGACCGACCCTGTCGGTCGAGAAAGCGGTAGAAAAGCAATCGCGTGCAACGGCCGCGCTCTATGGTCTCAATGATCGCGGCACTCTCGCCCGCGGTATGAAGGCCGATATCAACATTATCGACTATGAGAAAATCAACAGTTCCCGTCCAAAGATGGTCGCTGATCTCCCAGCCGGCGGCAAACGGCTCCTCCAGACGGCGACTGGATATCGTATGACGATCGTGAGCGGAGTCGTGACGTTCGAGAATGGCATCGCGACAGGATCCCTGCCAGGTAAGTTGCTGCGCAGCGCGCCTAACGCTTTTGTGCCGGGCTCTTCTCTGGAACTGACGAACTAGTCGGCAGGGGTGCGAGGCTTGCATGCCCATAGTTTTGATCTATTGACCCGATGAGTTTCATTTGGATTAGGGATCGGCATGACGAAAGTCAGTAACATTGGTCAGCGCCGATCAGTTCGCTTACGGAAACAGTGATTCGGCGGTCGCGGCGTTTCAGCTCCTTGCCGATTGGCTCGGCGGGAATCGTTCGGCGCTTGAGGTTGCACGCGACGTCCTGCAGGTTGCCAGCCAGAAGATCGCGGCGACGATAGTTGAGCTGATGGCCGAGTATCAGCTTGATCGCGGGCTGGTGGTGCTGATTGGCGGCGGCGGCGGCGCGCCATCGCTCGTCCCCTTTACCGGGGAGATGATGGGGCTCGAGCATCGAATCGCACGGAACGCCGAGGTGATATCACCAATCGGCGTCGCGATGGCCATGGTTCGTGACACCGTCGAGCGGAACATCGTCGATCCGACGCCGGAGGATATTCTGAGCGTTCGGCGCGAAGCGACCGAAGCGGCCGTCACCGCTGGTGCGATGCCGGAGAGTATCGAGGTTCAGGTCGAGGTCGATCGACGTCGCAATCTCGTCCGTGCAGTGGCGGTGGGGACGACCGAGCTGCGTCGCGCTGAATCTCAGGATCACCACGCTGATCAGCCGGATGGCCCGAGTGACCCGCGCCTTGCCGCGGCACGCTCGATGCGACTTCCCGCCGAAGAGCTGGTTCTTGCGGCGGAGACCGAGAACTACCTTGTATATACCGGGACTCACCGTTCAAAATCGTTTTTAGGACGCTGGGGATCGTGGATGGCGCCGCGCAGGCAGTTGCGTGTCGTCGACCGGAGTGGCGTTGTTCGTCTGCAGCGTGGCGCGGCGCGCGTCACCGTGACGCGCCTCTCCGATGTCGAAGCGGAGCTTGGCCGTGCCGCCGAAGAGCTGACCGATTTTGGCGACGCCGGCCGAACCATCCCTGATATCTTCATCCTTTACGGCGGACGTCTCGCCAATTTTTCCGGGCTCGCAACGCTCGAACAGGTAACAGCATTGGCCGAAGTCGAGTTGCGCTCGATCGATCCGGAGACGCGGCTGGTGGTCATCGCCTGTCCGCGCCACGGTTGAACCGGCGACACTGGCAGGAGTGGCTGAATCGATATGGAGACCAGGCAGAGCAGTCGAAAGGACTATTTCAGGAGGGCGCTGCGCCTGACGTGTACGCTGATGCTCAGTCTCTGGATGGCGAGCTCCCAGAACCCGGTGAGCTCCCAAAATGCGGTTAGAGACCAGGGGCCGGTGACAGATAAATCGAGCCGCGCCCGTGCGGTCGAGCTGATCGCGCAGGCACGGCGTGCTGCTGGAATCGATCTTGCCGCCGGTCTTCCGCGCACCCTCTCGGCAAGCGGAAAGTCGCGCCGCCTGATCAGGTATCTCAGCGTCAGATCCCCCAACACGGTTGAGGATCGTGAGCGCGAACTGTCCGGCAAATTCGAACTCGATTTTGCGCCGCCCGATCGCTTCCGGATGCGAATGAAAGGGGCAACGCTCGGGGGATACGGTTTCTCGATCGAAGAGGTCGTCAATGGCGACGAGGCGTGGCGCAATCCGCCCTTGTCGGTCCGCTCTTTCAATCGCGATCCGCGTGTAATCGATGTCGGAGACGTCGAGCGGACACTGCTGATGCAGGCGCGAACCGCCCGTCAGCAGATCGCACTCAATGCGCTTGGCTGGCTGGTGACTACTCCCACCAGCTACACGCTCGATTTTCATGACGCGGGCATTTTTGTGCATCAGGGGGAATCTCTCAACGCCGTAATCGCCGAGACCCCCGATGGTCTCCAGATCAGCCTGCTCTTCGATCAGCAGACAGGCCTGCTGGTCGGACTGGCGACGGCCTATTACGACAGATTCCAGGAGGCGGTGATCGCAGAGGTCTCGAGTGTTGATCGCCGCTTTGTCGCCGCAACCTATGCACGCGCACGCGAGGAGCGCCGCCGCCGCCAGCGGCCACGCCAGCGCCAGGAGGTGATCTGGCGATTCAGTGATCACCGCCCGATCTCCGGCATTCTGATCCCTCACCAGTCATCAATCTTTTTCAACGGCCTCCTGATCGAGGAGAACCGAATCACCAGCGTCAGGGTCAATCAATCGATCAACCCGAAAAAGTTTATCGGAAAGGAGCGGGTCAAATACTGAACGACCACTCCCTCCGCTTCTACACGCAGTCGGATGAGCTGATTCTTGGCCGGCTGACACGGCTGGAAGCCGAAGCGATCTCCCGATTGTGCGCCGAGGCACGTCACCAGGCGTCCGCCGAACAGGGCGCTTCCGCCACGCTCGTCGCAGGGCGTTACGGGGTTGCAATCGAGGAGGATCGCTGGAAGACGGCTGACGGGCGGATTGGCTATCTGGCAGAATGCTCGATGAAGCGACGACGAATTACTCTCAACCGAGAGCTGATCGACCTCGTCGAAGAGCGAGGCGACTTCATCTTCAAGCCTCCGCGCCCGCAGGTAGTCCAGGATCTCGGCCAGAATCTCGGCCAGTTGGCCGGGGCAGTGACCTGCGCGGAACTGGTGATCGCGCACGAACTTTACCACCTGATTACCCGACGACCGAGCTCGCCGGTGGTCGAACTGGAAGCCCACGTCTTTGCACGGGCGCTGACCGGCTGGTTATACTCACCGCTCATCATCGAGCAGATCCTGAAGCAGGGTCGGTGAAGCAAAATGGCAACGTACCGGGAGGCGGCACGAATGAAGCTCTATCTTGGAATCGATGGCGGGCAGAGCCACACCACGGCGCTGATCGCCGACGGACGTGGACGAATACTTGGAAGAGGTGGAGCAGGGCCGTCAAATCACACGCGAGAACCGGGTGGGCGCGAACGGTTGATCGGCGCGG
>JBEIMN010000400.1:0-3796 GCA_040378705.1 Acidobacteriota bacterium | reverse complement strand
GCAGGCGACAGGGATCGGAACCCAGCTCACCGAACATCTTGCCGGCGTCGATAATCAGCTCACAGGCCATGCTGGCGAGGTCGATTCCCGTCTCGAATCGATGGAGAGATTGCTCGGGGAGCGGCTCAATTCGAGTGCTTCCGCGATCGAAGAGCGGCTGAACGTCATCGGACAGAGCCTCGAGGCACGGCTGACAGCGTTCGAATCGCGGATCGAAGAACGGATGAGCGCCATCGACCGGCAGGTCGAGGAGCGAATGGGGGTACTTGACCGGCGTTCCGACCAGCGTTTCGAGGCGATCGAGATTGGCAACGACAAGCGATTCGAGGTGATCGGGGAACGCGTCAATAGCCGCTGGGCGGAGATCGAGCACGGGATCGATCAGCGCGCAGGCAACTATGAGCTGGCGGTCGACCAGCGGATCGACGAGCGGCTGGCACGGGTCGAGTCACAGGTCAGCCAGAGTTTTGCAGAGCATTCGCGCGCGGTCGACGTCCGGCTCGACGACCGCCAGGTCGGAATGGATCATCGGATCGACCAGCGTTTCAACAATCTCGAGACTCGCACCGATGCGCGGCTTGAAGCGCATGAACTGCGCACCGACCGGACGCTCGAACAGAATCGAAACGATATGATCGAGCGAACAGATCTCCTGCTGCAGGTATTCGACCTGCGGATCGACCAGCAGCGACGCGAAATAGCCTCTCAATTGGACCAGTCATCTAAGCTGGCCCCGGTGCAACAAAATACTGAGAGTGATGCATCTGGAAATGGAGCCCTCGAGCCCGTCCGATCATTTCGCCGGCTGGCAGCCGAGTATCAACCGGGAATTGGATCACCGCGCGGGGGCCCCGACGCTTCACTCTATCAGCAGATCATCGACTGGAAGAGCTCGGCCGACGAGGGGCTCGATCGCTACACGAGCGATGAAGAGGAGATCGTCGAATACCTGCTCAGCTTCATCGCCGACCCGGAGGCGCAGGGTTACGTACGCCAGCATATGCGGCGGTACCTCGGGACGCTCCACCGCATCCCCCCGGCACGGCGAAGCGGTGACCGGCTGCTTGAACTGGGCAGCCTGACGCCACTCGCTCCGGCGATCCGGAAGTTCTGCGGTTATCAAAGCATCGTCGGCAACAACTGGTGGCCGGGAGATGACAAGGTAACCGAGAAGCTCTTCGAGCAGACGGGTGGCGGCGAACGGCTCGCGATTCCGCTCCACAACTTCAACGTCGAAATCGACCCTTTCCCCTTCCCTGACGGCTCGTTCCGGGTAATCCTCTGCGGAGAGCTGCTCGAGCACCTGCAGCGCGACCCGCTGCACATGCTCTGGGAGTGTAACCGCGTCCTCGAGCGTGACGGGTATCTGATTCTGACGACCCCCAACGTTGCCGGATGCCGATCGATCGAGGGAGTGCTGACCGGATGCTCGCCGTACCTCTTTTCGCAGTACAACCTCGAAAGCTCCTTCGACCAGCATCATCGTGAATACGCTCCGCACGAAGTTGGAATTGCACTTGCCGCCGCCGGGTTTGAAGTCCTGAAGCTGGAGACAGAGGACGTCTGGCGACGCTCCAATCCGGCGATTATGCGACTGCTTGGCGAACTTGGCCTCTCGACGGATCTGCGTGGCGACAACATCTTCGCCCTCGCCCGAAAAGCCGGCCCACCGGTCGAACGCTACCCCCAGGATCTATACATCGGCTGAATATTATGCCCGAGGAAGAACTACCCGAGGAAGATTTGATCAAAGACCAGCCGGAAGATTCCGGCCCAGACGAGACGATCCATTTTCTGATCGATATTGAGTCGGCCGGAACACGGCTCGACACCTACATTGCCGAACGTATCCCGACAACGAGTCGGACCCAGGTTCGGCGCGCAATCGAGGCAGGCAAGGTGACGGTCAATGGCGTGGTGGTGGAGAAGCCATCCTGGCCAGTCACCGCCGGCGAGCAGGTGGAGATCGCACCGCTGCCGCGCGCGCCTCTCGAAGCGAAGCCCTCCGCCATCCCGCTCACCATCATCTACGAGGACGACTCGATAATCATCGTCAACAAGGCGGCCGGGATGGTCACACACCCCGGAGCCGGCATCAGCGAGGGGACGCTCGCCAACGCACTCGTCCACCATCTTTCGATCCAGGATCTGGTCCTGCCGCGGCGTGGTGGGCCATCCCGACCCGGCATAGTTCATCGGCTCGACGCCGGAACCTCGGGACTGATCGTCGCCGCAAAGACCGATGCCGCGCACCTCAACCTTGCCGAGCAGTTTCAGGATCGCCGCGTTCGAAAGATCTACACTGCGCTCGTCTATGGCTCGATCATCGAGCAGGAGGGGCGAATCGACGCCCCAATTGGACGCGATCCGCGAAACCGTGTCAGAATGGCGGTTCGGCTGGAAGGCGAGGGGCGCGAAGCCCTCTCACTCTACCGCGTTGCCGAACGCTTCCGTGAATTCACCCTGCTCGACGTCGAAATCAAGACCGGCCGCACGCACCAGATCCGCGTCCACCTCGCACACCTGAAACATCCGATCGTTGGCGACTCAGTCTATGGTGGCGGCCGGGTCAATATGATCAGGGAACCGCGACTCCGCGTCGCGCTGGCGAAGCTCAAACGACCGTTCCTGCACGCCTCGCAGCTCGGGCTCTTCCACCCGACCAGTGGGGAGTGGGTAACATTCAGCGCACCGCTCCCAGCCGATCTGCTCGAATTCCTCGCCGCAATCGGCACCCCAACGGCCAGTCAAAGACCTGGCCAGATAAGTACTGGCCAGGCCTGACCGGGCCAAATCTGAACCGGCCCAATCAGACCCTAATGAATATCTTCCGGCGATAGAGCACCCACATCACCCCCCACCAGAAGAGAACATAGCTCAGGGCAAAGGCGAGTGAAGCGTTGAATGGCGCGAGATGTGCCGCAAAGAGTTCGCGATAGATGAAGGTTCGCAGCGTCTCGACCGTTCCGTCCGGGCGGCCAAGGTGGATCTCGGTCAGGATATCGGCCACCAGGCCGGAGAGCGAGTAGAGGGCAAGCGCGTTGACGCCGAAGACCGTGAATGGCCACGACCAGCGCCTGATCCCCTTCAGATCGACCAGCCAGTAACAGAGCGCGAGGAAGAGCAGTCCGAGCCCGCCTGAAAATAGCACATAGGAGCTGGTCCAGAGTGCCTTATTGATCGGGAATATTCCATTCGAAACATAACCGGCGAGGAGCGCGAGCAGGCCGGCGGCAAAGAGTCCGGCGGCCTTCTCCATCCCATCCCGCTTCTGGCTGAGCCACTGTCCGGCAAAGATGCCCATCAACGCGGTGACAATCGCCGGCAGGGTGCTGAGAATCCCCTCCGGGTCGTAATCTGCCTTGTAGATGTGGCCAGGCAGAAGCGTGCGGTCGACCCACGATGGCAGGCTTCCCTGCCGTGAAAGATCGCCAGCCGTGAAGCCGGGCGCCGGAACCAGCGACAACAGCAGCCAGTAACCGATCAGCAACCCGCCGGCAATCCACCAGAGCCGCTTCCGGCTGACCTTGAGAAAGAGTATCGACGCCACTCCATAGCAGATGGCGATCCGCTGGAGAACACCCGGAATCCGCAGGTTGACCAACCGCCCGAGTGGATCGGCGGTCGGTGGAAACCAGTTCAGGAAGAGGCCGAGCGCGAAGATGATCAGCGTCCGCCGCAGTATCTTGCGGTAGAGGTCTGTCATCGTGCCGCCGGCCGCTTTTCGTTTTTCGAGCGCAATCGGAATGGCGACGCCAACAATCAGCAGAAAGAATGGAAAGACCAGATCGGTCGG
>JBEIMN010000399.1:0-3805 GCA_040378705.1 Acidobacteriota bacterium | reverse complement strand
TGTCATCTCCTTGGGCATGTCATCTCCCTGGGCATGTCATCTCCTTGGGCATGTCATCTCCCTGGGCATGTCATCTCCTTGGGCATGTCATCTCCCTGGGCATGTCATCTCCCTGGACATAACTGCTTCTATGGCAGTAAAAGAGGCAGTTTAGCAGAAGCGCCGCCTGGTCTGAAGCAAATAATGGCTGAAAAGGGAGTGGGTACCCAGGGCGATCGCATTTTAAGAGTCAGGATTCCCGGGGCTGGGTGCGCGGACCTCCGGTCCGCATGTCTTTTGCACAGAGCCGCATTGAGATAAGACGGAGCGGAGAGACTGCTGTCAGAGCTGGGCCTGGTGCTGCTACTGCTGAGTCGCGCTGAGTGGCCGTGGTGAAAGGTGAAGACATGCGGGCCGGAGGGCCGCGCACCCCCGCGCACACAGGATTTCCACTCGCAAAATGGGATCACCCTGGTGGGGTACCGCGGCTGGCGGCAAGAAACGACGGCTCCTTTTGACTTTTTCCAGTTGACCATAGACCATGAAGCGGCGTTAACTTTGACCTTCAGACTTCAGTTGTCAAACTTCAGCTGTCAGGCTTCAGATTAAAGAAGACTGGTCTGAAGATGACCTGACTGATAATAGCCTCAGGGGGGGACTGGCATGAATCCAAATAAAATTTTTACCGGCATCATTGTTGGCATTATGCTGCTGGCGATGTCGCCGATGGCACTCAGTCTGTTCTGGCCAAAGATCAACGATGTCCGGACGGGGGAGACGCCGGAGTATCCCGATATTCAGCCACAGCGGCTGGCAAAGCTGAGCGTGGTCCAGGTTCTCCACGCCTCGCTTGAGGTTGCCGGTCCGCTTGGCTGGGAGATTCGCGAGTTTAATCGTGAACAGGGGCTGATCGAGGCGGTCGCGACGGTTCCGGTATTCCATTTTCGTGATGATGTGACGATCACGGCCACCCAGGCTGATCAGGACGTGGTGGTCAACATTCGCTCGAGGTCACGGATTGGCAAGAGTGATCTTGGCGAGAATGCGCGGCGGATTCGCAAGTTCCAGGCAGCATTGGCTGAGCAGGTCAAAAAATACCAGCAGTGACCAGTGCTTCTGGTCTCTGCCAGCGGGTTTAATTCAGGCCAATGGTTTATGCAGACCAGTGGTTTACTCAGAATTGAAGAGGTCGCAATGCACTTTACCGAAAAGTTTCGACTTATGACGGTGGCGGATATGAACAGGGTTCTGATGCGGATGGCTTCGCAGATCGTCGAGAACAATCCCGATCTGAGCAATGTCATTCTGGTCGGAATCCGGCGACGGGGTGTTCCGCTTGCGGCACGCCTCGCGCAGAAGATTCTCGAGATGGATGGTGTGACCGTGACGACGGGTGCGCTCGACATCACCCTCTACCGCGACGATCTGAGTACGGTGGGAGACCGGCCGGTCGTCAATCGGACGGAGCTTCCGGGCAATATCACCGGCAAGACGATCATCCTTGTCGACGACGTGCTCTACACTGGACGGACAGTTCGAGCGGCACTCGATGAGCTGATCGATTTCGGGCGTCCACACCGGGTGCAACTGGCGGTTCTCGTCGATCGTGGCTGGCGTGAACTGCCGATCCAGGCCGACTATGTTGGCAGGATCCTGACCACTTCCGAGCGCGAGATTGTCAAGGTCATGTTGCCCGAATTCGACGAGACCGAACAGGTGATCGTCGTCGAGCCGCAATAACCGCCGACCATTGCTCGGCCATACCTTAACAGAATCAATCACATGTCATTACACCGTAAAGACCTGCTTGGAATTGCCGATCTGACGGAAGCGGAGATCACGCTGCTTCTTGAAACGGCAGAGACCTTTCGAGAAGTCAACACGCGGCAGATCCGGAAAGTTCCGACGCTTCGCGGAAAGACGGTTATCAACCTCTTTTTCGAAGCCTCGACACGGACGCGGACCAGTTTCGAGATCGCGGCAAAGCGGCTCTCAGCGGATGCGATCAACATTTCAGCTTCGACCTCGAGCGTGGTCAAGGGGGAGACACTCGTCGACACGGCGCTCAATCTGCAGGCGATGATGCCGGATGCGATCGTGATCCGGCATGGTTCTTCCGGCGCTCCACGGCGGATTGCAGAGACGGTGCGGGCGGCGGTGATCAATGCCGGAGACGGGGCGCATGAGCATCCGACGCAGGCGCTGCTCGACGCGCTGACGATTCGCCATCATAAGGGGCGGCTTGCCGGGCTGAAGGTGGCGATCATTGGCGATATTCTGCACAGCCGTGTGGCGAGGTCGAATATTCACCTGCTGACGAAGATGGGGGCGGAGGTGGTCCTTGCCGGTCCACGGACGCTGCTTCCATTCGGGCTCGAGCGGGTGATTCCGGCCGGGGCGGGCAGTGTCAGATTCGAGTCGTCGGTCGATGAAGCGGTCAGAAACGCTGATGTGATCATGACACTGCGGATTCAGCTCGAACGGCAATCAGGTGGATTTTTTCCGAGTCTGCGTGAATATTCGGTTCGGTATGGGCTCAATCGCCGCCGGCTCGAACTGGCGCAGCCGGATGCGATCGTTCTCCATCCCGGGCCGATCAATCGTGGAGTTGAGATCGATTCGGATGTCGCGGATGGGCCGGGATCTGTCATTCTTGATCAGGTTGAAAATGGGGTAGCGGTGCGCATGGCGGTCCTCTACCTGCTGGCGGGAGGAGAGCATTCATGAAAGATCTGCTGATTAGGAATGGAATGGTGGTCGATCCATCGCAGGGGCTCGAAGCGGTTTCTGACCTGCTGATTCGGGACGGGGTTGTCGCGGCGATCGGGACGGGGATCGAGGCTTTGGGGGCGGAGGTCGCGGAGGTCGCGGAGGTAATTGATGCGAGCGGCCTGGTTGTTACTCCGGGGCTGATCGATCTGCACGTGCACCTGCGGGAGCCGGGTTTTGAATACAAGGAGTCGATCGAGTCCGGGGCGCGGGCGGCGGTTGCCGGCGGATTCACTTCGATCTGTTGCATGCCGAACACCAGTCCGGTCAATGACAATTCTTCGATCACTTCGTTCATCGTTGCCCGGGGGCGGGCGGCGGGGCTGGCGAACGTCTTTCCGATCGGGGCGATCACCGTTGGATCGAAGGGGAGCCAGTTGGCGGAGATTGGCGAGATGAAGGATGCCGGTATCGTCGCGATCAGCGATGATGGGCGGCCGGTCTCGGACTCCGGGATCATGCGGCGGGCGCTCGAATATGCGAGCGATTTTGGATTGCCGGTTGTCGATCATTGTGAGGACTGTTGCGGGGCGAGCGGCTGGTCGATGCACGAGGGGGAGTATTCGGCGCTGATGGGGCTGAAGGGATTGCCGGGCGCGGCCGAGGATCTGCACGTCGCACGCGACCTGATTCTTGCCGAGGCTACGGGGGCGCACATTCACATCGCACATCTCTCGACCGGGCGCTCGGTCGAACTGGTGCGTGAGGCGCGCCGGCGCGGTGTCCGCGTCACTTGTGAGGTCACTCCGCACCACTTCACGCTGACCGACGCCGACCTTTACCGCAGCGGATATGACACGAATTTCAAGATGGCGCCACCGCTTCGCTCGGAAGCCGATCTGGCGGCGATCATCGAGGGCATTTGCGACGGAACGATCGATGCTATTGCCACTGATCACGCGCCGCATCACCTCAACGAGAAGATGGTCGAGTTTGATCACGCTCCAAACGGGATAATCGGACTCGAGACGGCCGTGCCACTCGCGCTCGACAGACTGTTTCACCGCGGACTGATCCCGCTATCGCGGCTCGTCGAGATGCTCACGTCCGCTCCGGC
>JBEIMN010000398.1:0-3809 GCA_040378705.1 Acidobacteriota bacterium | reverse complement strand
TTTACCGATATCCGGAACCCTCCGCTGCATATCCTCGAAGCCGCCCTCATAGGCCTCTTCGTAGGGGATGCGCACGATTTCAGAGTTGGAACTGGTGAGCGATTTGATCCGTTCCGCGAGCTGTTCGATCGTGATCTCGGTAGTGCTTCCGATGTTATAGACCTGACCGACAGCCTGTGGGTGCTCGATCAGCTTCATGAGCGCTCCGACGACGTCGGAGACGTGTGTGAAGCAGCGACTCTGTGTTCCGTCACCGTAGACGGTGATGGGGCTGCCAGTCAGCGCCTGGTCGACAAAGTTTGGGATGACCATTCCGTACTGTCCGGTCTGGCGCGGCCCGACCGTGTTGAAAAGTCTGACGATGACCGTTGGAACCTTCTTCTCTTTCCAGTAGGCGATGGCGAGAAACTCATCGATCGCCTTTGAGCAGGCATAGCTCCAGCGCCCCTTGTCGGTCGAGCCCATGACCAGATCGTCGTCCTCTGCGAAGGGAACCTTGATGGTCTTGCCATAAACTTCAGATGTCGAGGTGATGAGGATGCGTTTCCGTTTCTTTGCCGCGTGGTGAAGGACGATCTCGGTTCCGCGAATATTGGTCTCGATCGTTCGGACAGGGCTTTCGACGATCAGTTTGACGCCGACCGCCGCGGCGAGATGGTAGATCTGATCGGAGAGATCGACAAGTTCGGCGGTCAACTGGTGATTAACGACCGATTCGAGGTGGTAATGGAACTTCGGGTGTCGCTTGATATGCTCAATATTGGTCATTGAGCCGGTCGAAAGATCGTCGATGATATAGACGTCATCGCCTCTTTCAAGATGGGCTTCGGCAAGGTGTGAACCAATAAATCCGGCTCCGCCGGTGATCAAAACTCTCATCTCTCCTCCAGTGATAATTACAATAGGCCAAATGGATGGCAGCAGGATGGTGGCAACCCCGGCAACTCAGCCGAGCATCTCCCGGTAAAGGTTGGCGATATCCCGCAGGAATCGCTGTTTCGAAAAATTCTCCTCGATGAAGTGTCGCGCGTTGGTCCCGCTGAGATTGCGCGCGGCTTCATTGGTCAGCATAAATTGAATCGCATCGGCGTAGGCTTTACTGTCGCGGCTGCGAACTGTCAGGCCATTCTCCCAAAAGCTGACATCTGGAAGATCAGAATGATCTGCGAGGCGAGCCCCCATCAGATCGACTACGCCGCCGACGGAGGTTGCAACAGCGGGCACGCCAAAATTCATCGCTTCGATGAGGGTGAACGGGGTGCCTTCGTTGAGGGAGGTGATCGCGGCGATTGACAGATCGCGATAAAGGTTCATGACATCGTCGCGGAACCCGGTAAAGACGACGGTCTGCCCCAGGTTAAGATTCCTGACCATGGCTTCGAGCTGATCACGAAGATGACCATCGCCGATGATCACAAATTTTACCGGAACTGCGCGTTGCTGGAGTATCGCGGCCGCCTCGATGAACATCTCGTGATTCTTGACTTCACAGAGCCGTCCAGCCAATCCGACAAGGGGAATTGCCGGATCGGCGAGCGCGGGAATCTCTCGAAGCGAGGGGCCCTGGGTAACCGTAAAATCGAGACCGTATGGGATGACGACGTGCTGCCGGGCGTTTCCGACATGAAAATCCTCCGCGATCTCCCGCCGCTGCTGATTGCTGATGGTCAGGATTCGATCGGTGGCAATGATGGCCATCAACCTCTCGATCGCGATGAAGATCGAACTCTTGAGCCGGCCGTAGTAACTGTGAAAAATATGGCCGTGATAAACGTGTACGATGCGGCATTTCCGGCGGGTCAGGGTGCGGTAGATGAGGGCAGCGGCGCGCCCGATCGCGCCAGCCTTTGCCTTATGTGTATGGACGATGTCCGGCTTGAATTTGAAGAGAATGACGATCAGCTTCCAGAGAACAAGAATGTCCTTGGGAGAGAGTTCACGACTCATTTCCGGGATGATTAGTGGTGTCAGGCCGGCGTCGCGTGCAAACCAGGACATATCACCTTCGCCGGGCGGCACGGTGCCGGTAATGAGGAGTGTCCTGAACTCTTCCGACTCCTGTCGCCCCTGCTCTGCCGGCGAGAGCTCGGCGCTGAGCCAGGTGACATACTTGGTCGGTCCGCCGACATTGAGACGATCAATTATCTGAACGATTCTTTTAGCCATCAATTTTTGAATCCAATTGAAGCGAGCCACATCTCAAGGACAAGCAGATTCCACAACTGGAATGAGAGGTCCCGGCGATGGCTCAGATGGTCTGCAATGAGGTTTTCGATTGCCGGCCGTGCAAGGAGGCCGGAGGGTGAGTCGAGAAGGGTGCCGCGGAGAAGCTCTTTTAAAGGGCCGCGGAACCATTCGCCAACCGGCACGCCAAAGCCCATCTTTCGGCGATGAAGATTCTCCTCGGGGAGGAGGTCAGCGAAAGCGCGTTTGAGAATATACTTCGGCTCCCGGCCGCGCATCCTGATGTCAGTGGGCAGCTGGGCCGCCAGCTCCATCACTTCGTGGTCGAGGAACGGGGATCGCGCCTCGAGGCCATTCGCCATGGTGGTGATATCGACCTTAACGAGCAGATCGTCTGGCAGGTAGGTGTTGACATCGACGGCCATCGCGCGGCTCACCGGATCGAGGTCAGGAAGCTCATCGAGGAGCCTGCCCAGCAGGTTGTCGTGATCGATTCGCGAGTCCGCGGCATAGATGGCGCGTTTCTCAGCTTCCGAAAAATAGGTCAGCCAGCGTGGATAGCGTTCTCGCATTGGCAGGGCGGCGGTCTGAAGGAAGCGCTTCACCTGGCGAATTCTGTTTCGGGGGTCGAGTGAATCGGGCAGCAGCCGACTGGCGAGCGAAGAGACGAGTCGTCCGCCGGGGAAACGATGAATGCGCTCGGCGAGATAGTTTCCAAGATAGCGCTCATAGCCCGCAAAGCTCTCATCTCCGCCGTCTCCGTTGAGTGCGACGGTGACGTGCTTTCTGGTCGCCTCGGCGACATAGAAGGTTGGGATGGCTGACACATCGGCGAAGGGCTCGCCAAAATGGCGAATCAGTCGTGGAAGAATGGCGAGCGCATCCGGCTCAACGATTATTTCGTGGTGATCGGTTCCCCAGCGATCGGCGACTCTTCGCGCGTGTGGAAGCTCATTGAAACGCTCATCGCGGAATCCAATCGAGTATGTACTGACCGGGCGGTTGGAGAGACTGGCCATCAACCCGACGACGATGCTTGAATCTATTCCGCCGGAGAGGAAGGCGCCGACCGGGACATCGCTGACGAGACGAAGTCTGACCGCCTCTGTCATTCGTTCGCGAAGCTCTGCGATCGCCTCGACCTCAGTGATCTCTGACCGTGGCTGGCAGGAGAGCTTCCAGTACCTTTCGGTGAGAGGCTTTTTCCCGCGTTCCCACAGGGCGAAGTGGGCGGGAGGAAGTTTATGAATGCCTTGGAAGCCTGACTCTGGAGATGGAATATAACCGTAACTGAGGTAGTGATCGATGCCCTGACGGTTGAGCGATCGCGGGATCTCCGGATTGGCGAGTATCGCCTGAATTTCCGACGCGAAATAGAGATTGCCGGCGTGTTCGGCATAAAAGAGTGGCTTCTTCCCGACCCTGTCGCGGGCGAGCATAAGCCGGCGGCGGCGACCATCCCAGATGGCAAAGGCGAACATGCCACGAAGGTGGTCGACGCAGGCCTCGCCCCATTTAGCGTAGGCACGAAGCAGAACCTCGGTATCGGTCCGGGTACGAAACTGAGCGCCGGCAGATTCCAGTGTCCGGCGGAGTTGCTGGTAATTGTAGATCTCGCCATTGAA
>JBEIMN010000397.1:0-3812 GCA_040378705.1 Acidobacteriota bacterium | reverse complement strand
CACTCGATGGGGCGTCGACCAGCCTGATCTCCGTTCGTGCCGGGGTGACGGTTATCGCATCCGCGAGAAGCCCCGGCTCAAGCTCGATCCGGAGCGGCGTCGCCCCACCCGCCAAATCGCGCCGAACCATCTCGACCCGCTTTGAAAAACCACGCGCCACTACCTCAAGACGGAGCGTTCCTGTCCCCCCGACCATAATCGTAAACCGACCATCCCCGTCACTAATCGCCTCAATCGGATGATTGCTCTCGTCGGTCACCGTTATCCGCGCGCCGGCGATCGCCTCGCCACTCCGGTCGAAGATCTGGCCACTCAGCGGCGTCTGGCCACTCCCAACTGTCGGCATCGCCGCGAGCAGAAGGATCAGCCAGAACCCCACTGTTAAAATTTTTGATGAATAATCCATAAAATAAGGTCATTTCCTGAGATCGTTATGATGAAGAATGGTATTGAACAACATCTGGAACTCACCGTGGTTTTGCCAGCGATAGCAGGGATTGGTCGCGAACATTATCACGCGGCCCCGTTCAACCGGCACCTCGACGATCGCCGGGCGGTTTTTTACCTCGCCCGCACCCCGCATCAGCCCGCTCAGAACCGATTTCTCAGTCCCCGTGAACTGCATGAGGATCTGTGATTTGTCCCGTTCCGCAACGCTGAGCAGCGGCCCGTTGGCATAGCGGACCGGGAGTACCTTCTCATCATAGCCGTAAAAGATCGGATGGGTTGGCGCCAGAACCTCGGCCTCGACGATCGGACCTGGCGCATAGAATTGCGGCGAAGGGCGCCCAGCCTCGATCCGCCGCGTCAGTCCGAATTCGGCCGGAAAGAAGCTCGCCTGACCGAGCGTCACCAGCAAACCACCGTCGCGCGTGAACTTCTCGAGCTCGATCACTCCGGGTAGTCCCATCCCGCCGGTGATATCTTCCGAAGAGCCGTACTCGCCGTGAGTCTGAAACTGGGCGGTTCTGGTATAAGCGAGCGGCTTATCGCGCGGTTCGATATCAAAGACGAGCCCCTTGCCGCTCCGGCCCTGGTTCGGGATGAGGATCAGATCGTAGGCGGCGCGCAGGCCTCCCTGCCGGACACGCTCCTTGTAGATCAGGTCATAACCAACCTCGAACTGGTCGAGCGCGTGGCGTATCCAGCCGACCTCCTGCGTGTTGCCCCACGTGCTGTAGACGGCAAGCCGTGGCAGGTCGACCTCGTGCGTTCCAACCGTTGGCAGTGTCGCCAGGCCGATCGCTTCGAGCCCAAGCGACTCGATCGCGCTTCTGATCAGGACGGCCGTCTCACTTCGATCATCATTGACCACCACCATCGATCCGGCAGGATATTCACGCCCATCGATGGCGTATGGCTTCTCTGTCGCCAGTACTCGCTGCCTCTTCAGCCGGTAGCGGAGCGTGATCTGATTGTTCGAGCCGAGATTCGGGATGATCCAGCCGGCCGGGCGCGCCTTCCCCCCAACCGTTCCGGTAATCGTGACGCGGTCGACCAACTCGACCGGAATGTCCAGAATCGCCTTGTCCGCGCTTTCGACAATCTTTGTCCGCGTCATCAATCCGAGTGTCCACCCGGTGTCATCGTAGGTTCGCAGCGACGGATCAGGAAAATTCTGCTTCTCGATCAATATCTTTGCCAGCCGCCCGTAGGGCTGATTCCGCTTGATGACATACGACCCAACCGGAAATGTCCCTTCCGCCAGTCTGATCTCCGCCGTCGCCCGCCCAACCTCGATCCCCTGCGTCCGAAGCTGATTGAGCGCCGTCCGGACTCGCGTCATATCGGCTTGTGGCGGGATGACGTATCCGTGCGGCGCCTCATTCTTTCCCGCCTCGATCGAGTTGCGTGACTTCCGGTAGAAGTTCTCCAGAATCACCCGCGGAAATTTGGCCGTCAGCTCGAGCGCTGAGAGCACCGCCGTCTGGCTGTAATTGGTGTTGTTACGCAGCGACCACTCAACTTCACGGTATGGCGGGAGCGGGCGATACCATTCGCGGCTCGTCTGCCCCGCGCCGCCCTGCAGCGGGGCGACCTGTCGCTTCATCGTATTCGCTCCACCATTGCCAAAGGTCTCGTACATCCGGACCAGACCGTTGTGGTTCGATGACATAAACGCAAGATAGCCCGGTGACCACATATCGACGAAGGCGTGCGTCCAGACTCCCGGCATCCCGTATCTGATCATCTGCGCCATCTCAAAATTTGCAAACCAGGGCAGTTCACCATATACAATCGGATCGAGCCCCGGCTGTTGCGGCGACTGGCCGCTGAAAGTATAGAGAAATGGCACCGATTCGTGCAGGTCGTGCATGATCGGTGGATGCCACTGCAGATACCAGCCGAGCAGGTTCCGCATCGTCACCTGCGAATAGTTCGTATCGCGATTGTTATCGTGAAAAATATACTTTCCCCAGTAAGGTGGGCCGCCAGCCGAGTCCTGCTCGCTCGTCTCCCCCGTCTTGTGACGATAGTACCAGTCGACATAGCGATCACGCCCATCCGGCTCAGCGACCGGGGTCATGCTGACGATCACCTGCTCGCGGATCAGCCGGAAGAGCGGACTCTCATCCGCAACCAGCCGGTAGGCCAGCTCCATCAGCATCTCCGGCGGACCGGTCTCGCCGCTGTGCAGCCCGGCCATCAAATGGTAGATCGGCTTTGCGCCGCCAATGATCTCCTGCGCCCGCGTCTCACTGATCTTGCGCGGATCTGCGAGCTGGCCAAGCGCCTCGCGATGAGATTCGAGCGCCCGGATCGTCTCCTCGCCGCCGATGACGATGATCAGGCACTCCCGCCCCTCGTCCGTCTTCCCGATCGAGAGCACCTTCAGCCGCGGTGAGGCCGCCGCCAGCGCTCGATAGTAGCCATAGATCTTTCCGGTCGCCGTCAATCTCTTCGGCTCACCAATGTGATAGCCAAGGTAATCTTTCGGTGTCGGGATTCCCGCAACCTTCGGCAGATGATCGACCAGCGGGCTCATAAACTCCGGCCGCGTCGTCCACTCCTTCACCGCCCGCGCGAAGTCCTCATCCATCGGCTGTGACGACTGCTGTGCAACGGCCACGATCACGAAGATGCCGGTCAGAATCATCGCCTGCAGTAGTCTCAACGGCGAAAATGTACGGGAGGTCGACATGGAATTAATGCTCCTTGGTTGTCATTGCAATCCTGATATCGTCTGGAAAATCTATCCTGAATTGTAGGTTTCCCAATCACGGTAAGTCAATCACGGAAGAAGTTCAGCCACGGAAGAAGTTCAGCCACGGAAGGACACGGAAAGAACACGGAAGAAGACAATTCTTTATTTGTTTGGTTTACTGCCAATGGTTCCCTGGTATGGTAAAACTTTGCAAAATTAAAATACGAGACGCTTGAACTCAGCCTTCTGTTTGCCAAAGTTGATGAGCAGTCCTACTTTGATCCCAGTTGCTTTCAGTTCGTTCAGTAATTGTGCTTCGTCCCGCCTGTCGATA
This sequence comes from Acidobacteriota bacterium, assembly GCA_040378705.1. Taxonomy (GTDB): domain Bacteria; phylum Acidobacteriota; class Blastocatellia; order RBC074; family RBC074; genus CAIOZW01. Next base: position 333 of record JBEIMN010000397.1, on the reverse strand, counting down.
GCTGGAGATACCTTGAGTTCCACCAGTACGCAGCCATTTACCAGGATGTCAGCACGGTAATCACCGACTACTCGCCCTTTGTAGCGTACCTGAATGTCCGTTTCGATCTCAGCCGTCAATCCACGCAATTCCAACTCGACTTTCATTGCCCGCTGGTAGACCCGTTCCAGAAAGCCATATCCCAGTTCCCGAAAGACCTCGAACGACGCCCCGATTATTTGTTCAGTAATATCTTTGTGTTGAAGTTCCATCGCACCCTCTTCCCCTTCTCCTTTCCGTGTTTCTTCGGTGTTCTTCCGTATCAAGTTTTTACCACATTTCCACTCGTAATAT
>JBEIMN010000396.1:0-3813 GCA_040378705.1 Acidobacteriota bacterium | reverse complement strand
GGCGTCATGGAGAAGTGCACATTCTGTACGCAGCGCATCCAGGTGGCAAAGATCGAGTCGGAGAAGCAGAACCGCAAGGTTCGTGACGGCGAGATTCAGACGGCCTGTCAGACGGCTTGTCCGACCGAGGCGATCATCTTCGGAGACCTCAACGACGCTGAGAGCCGCGTCGCGAAACTGAAGACCGAGCCGCGGAATTACGAAGTTCTGGCGGATTTGAACACCCGACCGCGTGCCAGCTATCTTGGGGCAATTCGGAATCCGAATGCGGAACTGGGCGGAGGCAAGGGCCACGGCAACTCACACGGGGGCCAGCACGCAGGAGACGCTAACCATGGCTGATTCAAACGATAAAAAGGGCTATGTCGATCCTCGTCCGCCCGTCCTGGGGCCGGGATACGATTTCAATACACTGACCAGCAAGATTGCTGACGTCGTCTTCATGCGGCGGTTTGCGAAGGGCTGGATCTTCGGATTCGGACTCGCCTTTCTTGGCGCGCTGGCTCTCTTCAATACGATCGCCTATCTGGTATTGAAGGGGGTCGGAATCTGGGGGAACAGCGTTCCGGTCGGCTGGGCATTCGACATCATCAACTTCGTCTGGTGGATCGGAATTGGTCACGCGGGAACGCTGATCTCGGCGATTCTGCTGTTGCTGCGCCAGAGCTGGAGAAATTCGATCAATCGATTTGCAGAGGCGATGACGCTCTTTGCCGTCGCCTGCGCGGGTCTCTATCCGGCGCTCCACACTGGGCGTCCGTGGGTCGATTACTGGCTCTTCCCCTATCCGAAGACGATGGGGATGTGGCCCAACTTCCGCAGCCCGCTGATGTGGGACGTCTTTGCGGTCTCGACCTATGCGACAGTCTCGGCGCTCTTCTGGTTCATCGGATTGATCCCCGATTTCGGGACGATGCGTGATACGGCGAAGCAGCCCTGGCAGCGGGCAATCTTTGGAATTCTCTCGATGGGCTGGCGGGGCGACGCGCGCCACTGGCACCGTTACGAGTCTGCCTACCTGCTGCTGGCCGGACTCTCGACTCCGCTCGTGCTCTCCGTTCACTCGATCGTCTCCTTCGACTTCGCGGTTGGAATCATACCGGGCTGGCACGCGACCATCTTCCCGCCGTACTTCGTCGCCGGCGCCGTCTATGCCGGTTTCGCGATGGTGCTGACGATCGGGCTGCCGGTGCGGAAGTTCTACCACCTTGAAGACTTCATCACGATTCGCCACATCCGCAATATGTGCAAAGTGATGCTCGCGACCGGACTGATCGTTGGTTACGGCTACCTGATGGAGCTCTTCTTCGCCTGGTACAGCGGAAACACTTACGAGCAGTTTATGATGAAGAATCGTATGTTTGGCCCCTACGGCTATATGTACTGGTTGCTCATTCTCTGCAACGTCCTGGTGCCGCAGCTGCTCTGGATCAAGAAGTTCCGTGACAATCTGATGGTCGTCTTCCTTGTCTCGATGTTCATCAACGTCGGGATGTGGCTCGAGCGGTTTGTGATCATCGTGATGAGTCTCAACCGTGACTTCCTGCCATCATCGTGGAGGATGTACACTCCAAGCGTCTTTGATTTCAGCATGTTCTTCGGAACGATTGGACTCTTCCTGACGCTGATGTTCCTCTTCCTCCGGTTCGTCCCGATCATCCCGATCTTCGAGATGAAGGTGATGCTGCCGCAGGCACAGGTTGAGGAGAGTACGGAGCCCACGCCCGAGCCGGGGAAGGGACCCATTGGCGAGGCGGTTCCGCAATTTGGCGACTAGGTTGAAATCTGGCGAACCCGGATTAACCACGACGAACCCAGACGATATAGACTTATGAAGAAACAGGAAGAACAATCAATCTACGGAATGATCGCCCGGTTCGATACTCCAACGGCGATTGTAATGGCGGCGCGGAAAGCCCGCGAGGCCGGATATGGAAAGGTCAACGCCTACAGTCCATTTCCGATCGAGGAGCTTTCCGAGGCGGTCGGGTTCCACAAGGATCACGTTTCAAAGATGGTGCTGCTTGGTGGACTTGCCGGTGCGGCGGGAGGGTTTGCCCTCCAGTACTGGACGGCGGTGATCGATTATCCGATCAACGTCGGTGGCCGGCCGCTTCTGAGCCTGCCGTCATTTGTGCCGATCATCTTTGAGAGTGCGATTCTGCTGGCGGCCTTTGGGGCGGTCCTCGGAATGATCCTGATGAACGGGCTGCCGCGTCCATATCATCCGGTCTTCAATGTGCCGGCCTTCAAGCGTGCCTCGCGGGACTCCTTCTTTCTCTGCATCAAGTCGGAAGATCCGAAGTTTGACCAGGCGGGGACGCGCGATTTTCTGACCGGCCTTGGGGCGAAGGAGGTATCCGATGTTGAAGCTTAATGGCAGAAGGCTGATGCTTGCCGCACTGCTCGCGGGTGGCAGTCTGGCCGGTGTCGGCTGTCGGCAGGACATGCACGACAATCCACGATATGAGCCATATGAAGTAGGTTCGCACCGTGAGATTCCGGAGGGAACGGTCTCCCGTGGTTCACTGGCGATAAATCCGGATGCTCCAAAGGTGGTTTCACAGGCTGCGGCGCCAATGCCAGATGGGGCGCCAATGGGTGTTCCTGTGCCCGGTGCTCCATCATCTGGTGCAGGGGCAGGGGCAGGGGCAGCAGCCGGGGCAGCGCCGGCCGTGGCGGCGATTCCGGTTGGCGAGGATGGTTTTCCGTTTAAGATAACGAAGGAGATTCTCGATCGCGGTCAGAACCGGTTCAACATCTCCTGCCTTCCGTGCCACGGCGCGCTGGGTGATGGAAACGGAATGATTGCGATGCGCGGGATTCGTCGTCCGCCCTCATACCACATCGACCGGCTGCGGAAAGCGCCGTCGAGCTATTATTACGACGTGATCACCAACGGCTTCGGAGCGATGTCGAACTACGCCGACCAGCTCAATCAGGAGGATCGGTGGAAGGTCATCGCCTACATTCGCGTCCTGCAGTTGAGTCAGAAGGCTGATGCCGGACTTCTTTCAGAGTCCGACCGGCACAAACTGGACGAGGCAGAGCATGAGGCTGCCGGGAAGTCGGGGAAGACAGACGCGCACCAGACCGCGGGAGGTCATAGCAACCAATGAACAAGAATTATGCTGCTCCGTCTGATCTCGGACGCATCCAGAGTTTAGTGTTGGGCGTCGGTCTGCTCGGCCTGATTGGCTGGGTGATCGGACTGGTCCTCTCCGGTCACGCCCGTGAGATGTTTTTCCATTCGTATCTTGTCGCATATATCTTCTGGGTCGGGATTGCGCTTGGCTGTCTCGGCTGGCTGATGATCCAATACCTTGGTGGAGCGACGTGGGGGATCGTCATCAGGCGTATCCTTGAATCGGGTGCGCACACGCTGATTCTGATGGCGATGCTCTTCATCCCGGTGATCTATGGCATTCACGACATCTACCAGTGGGCGGACGTCGACAAGATCGCCAACGTCGAACTGCGCGAGCTGATCGCGAAGAAGTCTCCGTGGCTCAACCCCGGATTTTTTACCCTGCGAGCGGTGATCTACTTTGTGATCCTGCTGGTCTTCACCCTTGTGCTGCGCAGGCTTTCGCACAAGCTCGACGAGACTGGTGATCCGCAGAACATCGTCAGTGCCCAGAACTGGAGCGGACCAGGATTCCTGATTTACGGTCTGGTCTGCACCTTCGCCTCGATCGACTGGATTATGTCACTCGACGCGGAGTGGTTCTCATCGATCTTCGGAATGCTGACGATTGCCGGGCAGGGGGTTGCCTCGATGGCGCTGATCATCTCGGTCTGCGTCGTGCTGGC
>JBEIMN010000395.1:0-3819 GCA_040378705.1 Acidobacteriota bacterium | reverse complement strand
CGGTCTTAGTGGAGGCTACAACATGCAGATGCTCACGACGACCAGCGCGGCAATTCTGACGATACCTGTGATACCGAATTGAAAATAAGGACAGTCAGGATAAGAAGGTAGTCAGGCTCGTGGACGGGTGAGATTCAAGAGATAGAATAGGATGGAATGGCTGCGGGAAGAGTTCATAGGGTATCACTTTCGATTTTTTACAATTCCCATACAAAAGTCCGAAGCCCCAACAATCATAACGACTTCGCATGAGTGACAGGGCGCGGCCCGCTGGTGAAGGGCAGGAGCCCTGTCAGGCGGTGGGAGGCTCTTCGATCATCGACTTTAGAAGGAGATTGGAGAAACTCCACGGTCGATTGGTTCCGATCGCCGCGCGAAGGCGGTTGAGGCGATCAGTCTCCTCCTGTTCGAGTCGTGCTTTTTCCCGCTGTTGTTTGAGGCGTGACCTGTGTCGCAGCACCCAGATTGTGAGTGAGGCGAGGATCAGGCCGACCAGAATCGAGGCGATCGGGCGCGGGTGTCTGGAGATAAATCCGACGATCGCCACGCTGAAAATAGTGTAGTAGCGCCGCACGCCTCTGATCAGGGCTGCCTTATCGGGAGTGATCGCGATGACGGCAAGGGAGAGCACGGTGACGGTATTGATGACGAGCAGGATGAGGATGACGATCGAGGTGGTCGTTGAGCGTTCACTGTAGCGCACGGTGGTCTGCCGGGGGGAGGGCTTGTCGCCTCGGCGGAGGAGGGCGCCGAGCGCGGCGACGAGAAGGATCAGCGGAATTGCCGGCAGTGTCAGGAACAGCAGGACGAGCCCGATCGATTTTGAACTCAGCCAGGAGATCAGTGTTTTCCCAGCGGCGGTCGATCCAAGTTTTGCACCAACCAGCGAGGTAATTCCATTGGTTATAGTGGAAATATAATTCATCGAGTGAAAGCCCTTTTGTCGTTTTTAACGCCGAATTGGTTTAATTGAGATTGGTCTGCCGGACAATCTCTCGAAGCTGCCAGACGGCAATATATATTTTCCGAACCTGAATCTCCAGTCAATTGAGGATTCGTGGACGATCACGCTGAAGTTTCAGGTGGCCGGCAGATGCTGTTTTGACTGGCATGGAGGGAGTCTGAAGTTGTAGTATCGTCGATTATCGATTGATGATGCCATCCCAAAATCAGAGACTGCGGGGGCGGAGGCCGGATCAGGAGACACGGCCAGCAAGCACCCTTTGTTCCATTGTTCAGGTCGAAAGTTGAAAGACTTCAGGAAACTATGAAAAGAGTAAGAACCCATATGCTAAAAACTATAACTGGAATCGCCCTTGCGGCGACACTGGTCTTGATGCTGCAGGCATTGCCGGCGTTTGGGCAGGCGGCAGGTTCAACGGCCGCCCTGCGTGGAACGGTTGCCGACAGCAATGGCGCAGTGATTGCGGGCGCGACACTGACACTGACCGATTCGAGCAAGGGAGTCTCAAGGTCTGCGAATACGGATGTGACCGGAGCCTATGCCTTTCTTGGGCTGCTGCCGGGAGTCTATGAGCTGAAGGTGGAGGCGCGAAATTTCACCTCGAGTGTGATGCGTGTCGAGCTGACGGTTGGGCAGCAGGCGAATCTGCCGTTCACGCTTGGGGCGGGTGGGCTTGAGGTTCGGGTCGATGTTGTTGCCGGAAGCGAGGTCGTCGAGACTCAGCGGACGGGGCAGTCGGCGATTGTCGACAACAAGCAGATCACAGGGCTGCCGATTAATCGGCGTAATTTTCTTGATTACGCGTTGCTGACGCCCGGGGTGGTCGATGCGGACAATATAGCGGATGCGTCGGATTATCGAGTTGCGCAGACGCCGCAATCGGGCCTTTCGTTCGGGGGCAACAACGGGCGCGGGAACATGGTTCAGGTGGATGGAGCGGAGACGCTTTCGGCGACAGGCGGAGTGCAGGCGACGGTCAGTCAGGAGGCGGTTCAGGAGTTTCAGATAGTCCGCAACAGTTTCAGTGCCGAGTTTGGCGGAGCTTCGGGCGGAGTGGTCAATATTGTGTCGAAGTCCGGGGGGAACAAGTTCTTTGGCAGTGCGTTTGGGCTCTTCCGGGATCGGTCGCTTGACGCGCGGAATGCTTTTGATTTCAATCCGAGTGGCCAGTCGCCGTTCAATCGCCAGCAGTATGGAGGTTCGTTGGGAGGGCCGATCAGGGCGGATCGGACATTTTTCTTCGGAGTGGTTGAGCGGCTTGATCAGAAGCGATCAGCTTTCGTCAATCTGTTGAGTGATCCGAATATCTTCCAGCCGACGGCATCGCAGAACCAGTTGCTGACCTATTTGGCGGGGAATCCGGCATTTGCACAGTTGGCCGGGGCAGGGCGCGCGTCGCTGACGACGACGGAGGCGGCCTATCCGCGAACGGTGAAGCTTTTCCGCGAGTCGAGCGGTCAGTTTCCATTCAAGGAGGGGCAGACGCAGGTTTCGGGGCGGATCGATCATAATTTCAGTTCGAAGAGTACCGGGTATGTGCGTTTGAATATGACGGACGGGCTTTTCGAGAACCAGGCAGCGGGGGCGTTGACCGCAGTTTCGCGTGGGCGAAAATTTGATGGCTTCAATGGCGGAGTCGTCGCTTCGCACAACTATCAGGTCTCGCCGACTTCATTCAATGAGGTGAAGGCGCAGTTCAGTTACACGCGCCAGACCTATATTCCGAATGATCTCAATGGACCCGAGTTCAATATTGAGGGGTTTGGAAACTTTGGTCGCGACATCTTCCTGCCGGGGCGGGTGATTGAGCGCCATTATGACATCTACGATAACTTCACGAAGATAGCGGGCAACCATACGATCAAGCTTGGTGGTTCGCTCTTCTTTCATGACATTGCCTCGAACAACGAGAGTTTCCTTGGGGGGCGGTTCAATTTCGGAGCAGCCTTCCCGCTTGGGACGGTGCTTGCGCTCGACCCGCGTGTCGGGCCGACGGTGGTTGGTCAGTTGACAGCCTTTTTGCAGGCCAATCAGCCGGCGCTTCTGCCGGCGCTGAGTGCGCCGATCAACGCGCTGCAGTCGTTCAATCTCGGGTTGCCGACAGTCTATCAGCAGGGCTTTGGTGACACGCAGGCGGATGGTTGGTCGAACCGTTACGGAGCCTACATTCAGGATGACTGGAAGCTCGCGTCGAACTTCACGTTAAATTATGGCATCCGGTATGCGTTGAATGATGAACCGTTCTACGTTCCGACGTCGAAGCGTGATTTGCAGCCGCGGGTGAGTTTTGCGTGGGATCCGTTCAAGGATGGAAAGACGGCGATTCGCGGTGGGGCGGGGGTCTTCACCGGGTTTCTGACCAATTCGGTTTCGAATGTGACAAGCGAGCTTGGAGGCTTTGCCGATCCGACGAGTATCTTCATCGTGTTGGCGACACCGACGACCAACAGTTTCGGGTTGCCGCGGTCGTTCGATGTTTACGGTGGTCTGGCACAGGCGACGGGCAATTTTTCACGGCCGATCAGGTTGAGTGATCTGGCGGGGATTCTCGCGCCGGCATCGGCGGTACCGCCGGGAGTTCCGCGTCGTGCGATCACGCCGGGGCCGGGGACACCGCTCGAGGTTAGGTTCCGGCTGGCCGACAACTACCGCAATCCGACAACCTACCAGGCAAGCCTTGGGGTGCAGCGGGATTTGGGTGGTGGTTTCTCGCTCGAGACGAGTTATATGTTTGCGCGCGGGCTGCACATCAACCGGAATCGCGACATCAATCAGTACAAGGCGACGGGGCCGGAGAGTCCGCTCAATCCCAACGGAGGGCCGAGCTTCATTCGTTTCCCAACTGCGGCCCAGGT
>JBEIMN010000394.1:0-3823 GCA_040378705.1 Acidobacteriota bacterium | reverse complement strand
GTTGATTTTGACAATCCGGATTGCTGCAGATTCCGAGGATTGTGAACACAAATTGCAGTCACGGTTGGTGGGCAATGAAATGCCATGATTTTTAGAACAATACAACTGTAAAAAATAGGAACATAAAAATTGATCGAAGCACAAATTGACTCGATAACGATCGTCTATAGCAATGAGCAAGCTGATCAGATGTTGAGCTTGCCGGCAGGAGGGCCCTTGGGTTCTTCGCCAATATGACAGTAAAAAGATCTATAACAGGGAGAAAGATCATGAACACCAATAAATCAATTTTGCAGAATGTTTGCCGGGCAGCTTTTGCCACACTGATTATGATACTGATTACGATTCCGGCGTGGGCCGCCGATCCGGGGGCGTTATATCCGACGACCTCTGAAGTGAGTGATCAGAAGATGGGATCGCTGCTCTTCTTCAACTACTATACGTCAAGCAGTTGTTGCCCTTCGCAGGAGAATACAAGGATAAATCTGACCAATACGCATCCATCGCAAAGCATTATGCTTCACCTCTTTTTTGTCGATGGAACAACCTGTTCGGTTGCTGACTCGTATCTGCCCCTGGTGAGAAATCAGACGACAACATTTGTGTTGAGCGATGTTGATCCCGGAGTGATGGGGTATATGGTTGCAGTAGCAGTGGATGGACCAAGCGGTTTTTGGGGCGGAGGTAATACTGGGCGACCAGTAAGTTACAATTGGGTCGTAGGCGACGAATATGTCGAACTTGCATCTGGACACGAGGCAAACCTTGCGGCTGAGTCGTTTGCTGTCGTCGATCAGATCATTGGAGGATCGCCAGTACCGAAAGATCCTGCCTACGTGGCAAATACCCCGACAGCCAGTCTGGTATTCAACGGTACACCTGGAAACTATAATCGAGCACCACAGTTGCTGGCGTTATCGAGCATGCCGAGTCCGTCAGACAGTATCGCTGGATACAATACGCAGCTGGTTCTAAATCGCATTGGAGGAAGTCTGGTTGGAAGCGCCTTGCCGATAGGGCCGCTATTCGGGCTGATGTATAACGATGCAAGTATGCAGTTGAGTTTTACATTCAGTTCGACATCGTGTCAGTTCAGGTCGCAGATCAATCGAAACTTTCCACGTACGACGCCACGTCCGAATCAGTTGATTCCCGAAGGCCGTACCGGATGGGCAAAGTTCTACTCGATGACGGAGAACGTTGGTCTGCTTGGTGCGGTGATGATCGCAAACAACTCTGGTAACAACCTGAGCCTCGGTGTTGAGACACTGAATGGCGGTCGAAACCTGCACAAACTGCGACTGGCGAATCAGGTGGAATATGTCATTCCGGTCTTCCCGCCGAATTAAAGAAATATCGAATTAACTTCTGATCCCTAATCTCCCTACTGGGGACTGACTGGAAGTGTTAAAAGTAAAGCCTCTTACTCTTTCAGTTAGTCCCATTTTTTTAAATGTTGGGTATAGGGAGTTAGTTGAAGTAAAACGAATTGACCTGGTTGGATTTGTGAGTCTGAAAGTTCTCATCCAGTTTGGTGAGACCGATGGATCAAATTGGACGAATAGTGACGGTGACCCTGAAAGGTGGATTTAATGCCTGTTAATGGTTGCTAGCAGAGAAAAAGTGAGAGTGATTGCGACTTGAATCAGAGTAACGGATGGAGTGGTGATGAGTCTTTTAAAAAGGGACGATCATGGAAAGATACTAAACAGACTAGTGGAGCATTTGATGTTACATCTGATTTGTGACACCGGTTGATTCGACGACTTAGGGCAAAGCAGGCCAAAACGGGCTGTCAAAAATCGATTGTAGGGCTGGTTGAGCTGAGCCGGAAATTGGTCGGACGAGCTCCAGGTATGCCTCAACTGTTGAAAGAAGCTGAGAAAGGAGAAGTGGCAATAATCGTATTAAACTCTGGTGATGAAGGGAGTATCGCGTGAAGGTTTGAAGACGGGCTGGTGTTGGAGCCAGCCCGAAGTGTTATAGAGTGTGTTTTCATAAATTCAATTTGAGTCAGGTAGAGTTGATCAGCGTGGCAGCGTGAGTAGAAAGCGAGTGTCGGAGATGGACTACTAATGGTCAGTGATTCAACTGGAGTCGGGTGTTGGAAGTCATGAAGGCTGATGGTCATCCCAGGTTACGTGTCACAAGTTCTTTGGCGGGTTGGGCGTAAGGTCTCAGTTTGGTTGCTGTGACCAGGCACTATTATTAAAAATTATTTGCAGGCAGTTGGTGAAGGTTCAGAGTGGTGATTCAAGTTTTACGGTGCAGTCTTCCAGGCAAATAGAATTTTGTTATTCATGGAATTGACAGAGGTGCGGGCTAGTCAGTTGGATGATCAGCGCGATCATCTTATCGATTGAGGGTTGGCGGGTAATGGTTCTATTGTGCTTGAGGCCCGGTGTTGTAATTGATGGGGGTAGTGTGTGGATTGCCTGACTTTTACTTAGGCGAAACCAGACTACAATTCTGGTTGCTATTAAAATTCAGGATTGGCAGTGTATCTAAAAGTCCTGATATAGTGACCGTAGCAGAGTATGACAGCGCCATCGGCGTAGCTGGAGATAGTCGCTGATGTGATTCAGGTCTGAGGCAGTGCCATTATTATGCAATAATATTTCGATGTTTAAGATTGGGCAGTAAGCTCTGTTTTTCCTCGATCCCTGGTTTACCAGTTTGAATTGGGGTGAAGTTGGGCATGTAATGAAGACGATGTTAATCGAGCTATCAATGATTTAGTTACTATTTTAAGTCTGATTTTAGTTGGTTGTTGGTTGTTCATCTCCCTGAACATGTAACGAATGACAATAGCCCTGGCGGCGTATGCTGCCAGGGCTATTGTCGTTTAAGTACTTGAATTTGCTTGTTTTAGGTTGATTGAAAAATGTTCTTTTATTTTAACTCAGGGGCAAAAGAGGCGTGACAGCAGCGTCTATACCGATGAGCAGGCAGACGGAAGAGAGTTACAAAGCTTCCTCAGTCGGTTCATTTATGTTAGTCGGTCGATGGGTTGAGTTACAGTCAGGTTACGCTCTGCCCATCGACCGAGTACCAGAGAAGGTAAAGAGCAGCCTTGTGCTGTAACAAAGAAACAAGGAGTTAAGATCATGACCACGAAATCTAAAGGTATTCAGGTACGGTACGCAGTATTTATTCTGACGATGTTGTTTGTTCCACTCAGCGCCTGGGGCGCTGATCCGGGACTTGCATTTCCGTCAACCTCGGAGATGAGCGATCAGAAAGCGGGTTCGCTGCTTGTCTATAATTACTTCACCTCAAGCGCTTGCTGCGCATTGCAGGAGAACTCGCGGATTAACATTACGAATACAAACGCGACGGAAGGCGTGACCGTCCATCTCTTTTTCATTGACGGATCAACCTGTTCCGTCGCTGATTCCTGGCTCTGTTTGCAGCCTTTGCAGACCTCGACCTTTTCACTGGCGGAGGTCGATCCGGGGACGAGTGGCTATGTCGTGGCGATTGCAGCAGAGGGGCCAACGGGATACCGCGGTGGAGGGAACACGGGACGGCCGATCAGTTTCAACTATCTGATTGGTGACGAATTCATCACCCTGGCATCGGGGCATCTGGCGAACCTTGGGGCTGAAGCCTTCTCGGTTGTCGACGGTACAGATCCAATGACGGGCGCACCGGTACCGATTGATCCGGCCTACGTTGCGAACACGCCCACGGCGACGATTCTCTTCAACGGAACACCGGGCAACTACAACCGGGTTCCTCACGTGGTCGCGGTCTCAAGTCTGCCAAGTCCTTCTGATGGTCTGAGTGGTTCGTTCGATACGCAGGTGATTCTCAACCGGAT
>JBEIMN010000393.1:0-3826 GCA_040378705.1 Acidobacteriota bacterium | reverse complement strand
TCTTCTTCATCTGTACCGGCACGTAAAACAGATCGAGCGCCCCGGCTTCCATCGCACGGTTCATGAAATAACCGAAGACTTCACCGCTCAGGTCGTCGATCGTCGCCTCGATCACCGTGACCGTCTCCGCTGTCTGATCAGCATCCTCGACCAGTTCCCCGATGATGGCGCGAACGACATTCGGATATTTCGGATAGTCACGGCTCCCGGCACCGTAGCTGACACGCTCGATCTTCATCATTGGCATCGTCCGGAAATCGGTCGTCAAATTGGCGACAATCGCCGCACCTGTCGGCGTGACCAGCTCTCCCTCGACATCCTTCGAATATGAGGGCAGTCCACGAAGAAGCTCCGCCGTCGCCGGTCCCGGAACCGGATAGGTTCCGTGCGCACACTTGAAGCTTCCACTCCCGACGTGCAACGGCGACGAGATCACGCGTGCGATTCCAAGCGCCTCCATCGCAATGCAGGCCCCAACGATGTCGACGATCGAGTCGATCGCTCCAACTTCATGGAAATGGACCGTCTCGATTGGAATATTGTGAATTCGTGATTCCGCCTCGCCAATTCGCTGAAAGATCTCCAGCGCTCGCGACTTCACCCCGGGTGAGAGCTCGGAATCCGTGATCAGTCGCCTGATTTCGGAAAGTGGCCGATGCTCGTCGTGGTGGTGATGATGACCGTGATCGTGACTGTGGACATGCTTATGATCGTGGCCGTGATCGTGGTCGTGCTTGTGGTCATGGGTATGACCGTGACTGTGATCGTGATCGTGGCCGTGATCGTGCGCATGATCGTGCCGTTTGATATCGACATCAAACTTGGTCGCGCTGATGCCACTCCGATCGACAGTCCCGACCCGAAGTGTAAACCCGCTCAGATCCAGTTTCGCGATCTCACTTTTCAGCAGTTCGAAATCGAGACCGGCGCCAATCATTGCACCAATGAACATGTCACCACTGATGCCGGAAAAACAGTCGAGATAAAGAGTCCGTGTCATATCCCCTACTCAAATGAACCGGCGATGATGGTTGTCGCGACCTCGGGGTGCAGATACTTGTGTATTGCCTCGTTGACCTGCGCCCTTGTCACCGCCTTCACCATTCCCGGGAATCTGTCCAGATAGTCGATTCCGAGACCATACAGTTCGATACTCGAGATCTGGTTCGCCATACCACCATTCGTCGCCAGACCAACTATAAACGTGCCGGCGATCGATGACTTTTCGTCCTCCAGTTCATCTTCCCGGATCCCGTCGCTGATGAAGTCGTTGACTATCTTGAGCGTCGTGTCGATCGCGAGGTCGATATTCTCCGGGGCAACGGTGACGCCGATCGTGAACGGCCCGTCGGCGATACCGGATTCACTGAAACTGGAGTTGATTCCATACGTCAGCCCCATCTCGTCTCTCAGGATAAGCCCGAGTCGGGATGAGATGGTCGATTGTCCCAGCGCGCGATTGGCGATGACGGCCGGGATATAGTCCGGGTTGAGCCGGCGGAGGCGTGAGGCATGACCAATCACGACGTCACAGTTGGCCTTTTCGCGCATCTGGATCGATTCGCGATGGGGGGTCGCCTGAAGTTCAGTGAAGGGAACCTCGATGCTGGTTGGCGCCGCCCCCTGCCAGTCACCCAATTGTGCCTCGACGAGGTCGCGAACCTGCCCGGCATCGATGTCGCCGGCAATCGCCAGAATCAGGCTGCCCGGTCCGTAATGATTGTAATAGAAGCGGCGAATGTCCTCGACGCTGATCGACTCGATCTCCCGAATCAGCCGCTCACCCGCCGGGCGATGGTACGGATGCCCCTTCGGAAAGACGATCTGGGTCATTCTTTCGTAGGCGCGGACACGTGTCTCATCCTGATCTTCCTTGATTCCGGCGATGACGCGCTGCTTCAGTTTGTCTAGCTCATCGGAAGGAAAGGAGGGCGTGCGCAGCTCCTCGGCCATCGTCGCAATCAGCATTGGCAGATCGTGGCTCAACGCCTGCCCGCCGAGCGAGACGGTGAAGGTGTTGGATGAGAAGTTGATTCGCGCCCCGGATGAGTCGAGCTCCTCCGCAATCTCGATCTTGCTGCGGCGCGCCGTTCCCTTGTTGAGCATGCTCGAGGTCAGGCTTGCCAGACCGTCCTTCTCCGGTGGGTTGAAGTACTCACCCGCTCGAAATGCGCCGGAGAGTGAGACCGTTGGATTGGCATGATTTTCGAGCACCAGCAGAATCAGGCCGTTCGAAAGCTGATAACGCCGCGTCCGCGCGGCAAACGATAGATCACGGCTCATTATGCCTGCTCTTCCTTCGGGATAAAGTACCCGACTGTACGATTGTCATCGTTGAAATAGGTGTTCGCGACACGCAGGATGTCATCCGCCGTAACCTCTGTCACCATGCGCGGCAGGTCGACGTAGAGTTTCCAGTCGGAGGCGCCTTCCGATTCACCAAGGACACTGACCACTCCGAAAGGGCTGTCACGGAGAAAGATCATCTGCGTTGTGATGATGTTCTGGGCCTTCTTCAGCTCCTTTTCGGCGAGCGGCTCGCTCTTGAGCCGGTCGAGTACCTCGATGACAACCTTTTCGGCGTCTTCGTGTCGAACCCCGGGCGTCAGCGTAAGGTCGATCGAGAAGAGGCCCGGATCGACGAACTGATAGGCCTGTGCGCCGACGTCGACCGCCATCTGGGTCTCGATCAGTGCCTGATAGAGTCGTGAGGTCACCCCGGCCGAGAGGACGTGGTCAAGCACCGCCAGCGCGCCGGAATCGGGATGGGTCGCTTCCGGAACGTGCCACGCCATCTGGACGATGCCGAGCTGGCCGACACGACGCAGCACAAAGCGAATCTCTCCCTGCTGTGGTGGTTCGACCGTATACATTGGCGGAATCGGATGTGTGGCCGGCGGGATTCCACCGAAATGCTTCTCGATCAACTCCAGCGCATCTTCTGTCGCGAAGTCGCCGACAACGATGACGGTCGCATTGTCCGGATGGTAGTAGGTGTCGTAGAACTCTTTCAGCCGCGTCGTCGGAATGCCTTCGACATCCGAACGCCAGCCGATCGTCGGATGGTGGTAGGGGTGCTCACGGAAGGCCATCGCCCAGACACGCTCGTCGAGAATCCGCCCGGGATCGTTTTCGCCCCGCTCGAGCTCGTTCCTGACGACCGTCATTTCAAGCTGCCGATCCTCGTCGGCAATGAATGAATTGCGCATCCGGTCGGCCTCGAGATGGATTGCCAGCTCGAGCTGGTCACTCGGCAGCATCTCGAAATATCGAGTCCGGTCCAGCCAGGTGTCGGCGTTGAAGATCGCTCCGTGCTTCTGAAGCACGGCCGCGATCTGCGTTCCATTCTTCTTGTTGTAGGTCGGTGTCCCCTTGAAAAGCATGTGCTCGAGCAGGTGCGTCGCTCCGGTATACCCCACCGCCTCGTTCCGCGAACCGACACGGTATACAACCATCAATGCGACGACCGGGGCAGCCCGCTGCTCGGATAACAGAATCTTCAGATTGTTCTGTTGGAGTCTGTACTCGGAGATACCCTCGTATTCCAGAATTTTACTGTGCAAAGATACCATCCCTTCCGTGGGTCGTTTCGACCCTTATTCGCTGACCGAAGAAGTACCAGATTATGGACACAAAACGAGATCATACCATATCGGCCGCGCTCCGTAATAATAGAGGCAGCCGCTTATGAACCAATACTGAATCGTTGCTGAAATTGAAGCGGGGGAGGGTTTAATTTAAAATAGGGGCGGTTCGCGAACCGCCCCTACAACAGGCATTAAATTAGGGGCTACAACTGGCGTTAAATTGGGTGCGGTTCGCGAAC
>JBEIMN010000392.1:0-3854 GCA_040378705.1 Acidobacteriota bacterium | reverse complement strand
ATGTGACGATCATGACGCGGTCACGCGGCTGGAGCTGCTTGAAGAAGGAGAAGGCCGCCTTGCGAATCGCCGAGAGTTTATTCTGCGTGCTGCGGCTGGTATCGATCAGCAGCGCGACATCGAAGGGCGCCTCCTCGGCGGAGAAGGTCTCTATGCGCTGGGAAACCCCGTCCTCGCGGACGTTAAAGTCCGACTTTCCGAGGCCGCGAACGAGTCGACCGTAGGGATCTGTGACAATGACCGGCACGGTGACGAGGCTGGTTCCGATCCTGATCGTCTCCTGCTGCGCCTGATCGTCTTTTTTAGCTTCTGGTTTAGCTTCTGGTTTAGCTTCTGGTTTAGCTTCTGGTAAAGGGCGCTCCTGGGCGGCAACCGTCAGGCCAGCCACTGTCGGCAGCAGGAGAACGGTCAGCCCTGATCCGAAAAGAATTAACGGCAGCAGAAAGAGTGATCGAATGGTGTACGGTCGAAATACCATAGTAAGTTTACCCGGAACCAGAGTACCGCGAGAGAGTAAAATCGAGAAACAAGAATATCCGGAGACCGAACAGCGCCGGATGTTCCGGTTCCGGTTCGGTCAGCAAATGAAGAGAGCAGGATGCGCTGGGGACGAAGCCTGAACGAGGTGTCAAAATCCCGAATTTGCGCTATCCTCAAAACCGTTACTTTACTATGTTCGAGAATGAAAATAAAAGAGAGAATCAGGTGAAGAGCGATGTCTCTTGAATATGGAATCGATTGCAGGTGTCCGGTACAGGATCAGTACGGACTTGATCGGCTTCGTCGACAGGCGCGGCTTGGATCTTTGGTCTCAAGAATAGTCGGCGCGACGATCGAGTCGCCGCACCTGCCATCCGCTGAGATTCTCGGCTTCACTGCCGAAAAGTCGGAAGAGATTGCCGAACTCGGGGAGCTGTCGGCGCTCTGTCGTGATCAGTGCAAACTGGTCGAGATGACAGAGTTGGGCGAAATCGGGGAGTGGGAGCCAATAGCGGCGGAGTCAATTCCGCCCTTGCCAGTTCTGGAAATAGAGCGTGTAGTGCGAGAAGAGTCGCTTGGATGCGCCGGGCGGATCCGCTATCCGATCGAAGGGCGCTTTGAGCGATTCGTGGCCGATCGGCTGCAGTTGATACTCGACACGGTCCGCGATTCAGACTGGCCGGCAATGGTTCGCCTCGTGATGATGGCCGATTCACCATTTGACGGTGAATTGACGAAGGAACTGCGGCGTGTCACGACAGCGGAGGGGCTGCGCTTCTTCGAACTGCGAAGACCACTGCAGTTGATCGGCAGGGGCGGCCATCTGACATCTGACCACATCTTTGACCTGCTGAGCGGATTTCAGTCTGCTGACGGAGCGATCACCGGCTACTCGCGGGAGATCCCGCGGGAGGCGCTCGGCGACTATCACGAACTGCTCGAGGCGCTGCTCATCGATGACCTCGGAGAAGATGAGGAGCGGCGCTGGCTCGCAACCAGCACGACCTTCGCACAATATTACCGCTTCCTCGTCGCAATCAGGGCAGCGATCCGACTCGGGGTCAGGATACTGATGGATTGAGCGTGAAGTGGCTTAAATTCCCAGTCGCTTCTGGTACCGGCCACTTCGGGTCCCGGCCACTTCGGGATGATCAGATATGGTGGCGCCAATTGTGGCGCCGATGGCAACAGATCGGCACAATTGTCACGATTCGTGGCTCAGAACTTTCGGTGGGGCAGTATCCGCATCTTCGGGCGCTTCGGGCGCTTCGGGCGCGACCAGATCACCATCAAGATCGCGCTTGATCGCGTCGAGGATACCATTGACGAACTGCGTCGCCTCGCTGGTCGAGAATCGGCGGGCAATCTCGAGCGCCTCGTTGATCGCGACGGTCTTTGGTGTGCTCGGCTGGAAGAGAAATTCGAATACCGCCATCCGAAGCAGGTTCCGGTCAACGATCGCCATGCGCTGGATTCGCCAGTGTTCGGTTCTGACCCTGATCCGCTCGTCGATCTCATTGAGATGTTCGACCGTCCCGGCAACCAGCTCATTGGCGAATTCACGGACTTCACTGGCGGCCTCCGCCAGTTCCCCCCAGTACGAATCCAACAGTTCCGCAACCGACGGACGTGCCACATCGTAAGAGAACAGCATTTGTAACGCGCATTCACGCGCTCTACGGCGTGCACCCATAATAACCTTTGACTTACGTCTGATTTCCTTTGTGATGAAGATACTCCGGGGTCACGTTACTGGTGCTCGATCATCAGGTGAGATTTGATCAAGCCAGTCTATTTCTGCCGGACGACTCCCCTGCGGACAATATATTTCGGGCGATGTCTTCGCGGCCAGCTCTACCCCGTGCCTGTGAGGGGCAATGAAACGGTGCGTTGTAATGTTCTCTTCTATATTACCAGGACAGATGACTATCAAATCCGGGACGCCGCCAGTGTGTTAACAGCGTCTCACAAGTTCATTCTGTCTTTACCGCTGAACAGTATAAGAATTCAATCGTAGATGGTCAAGACGAGACAGCGTTTCAATTCCCCGCCCGCCCACTGAAGGCTCACGTTTAATCGGGCCGGGGGGCGGACGATTGGTCGCCGGTGAAGCGTGGTGGTCTCTTTTCGAGAAAGGCGCTAACGCCCTCGCGGGCATCAGGAGTGGCGACCGATCGGGTGAAGAGGCCCGTTTCGATGGCCAGTCCGGCCTCGAGCGGGAGTTGGGCCCCACGGCGAACCGCCTCGTTGGCCCACTCGATCGAGAGCGGGGCGCCAGCGGCGAGACGGGCCGCAAGCCGGGAGGCGAGCTCCAGCGCGGCGTCGCGCGACTCGACCTGTCGTTGCAATATTCCGGCGCTTGAAGCCTCTTCGGATGAGAGCGAACGTCCGGTAAGGATCAGTTCGAGGGCCAGTGTCTGTCCGACGATGCCGGTGAGGCGTGATGCCCAGCGCTGACCGGAGCGGCCATCAGCGGGCTGAATGCCGATCGAGGCGCGGCTCCCCGCCGCGGCAGACTCCTGAGCGGCAGACTCCTGAAAAGAGGCCCGCCGGGTCCCGATTCGCCAGTGGCAGGCGAGGGCCAGCTCGCAGGCCGGCCCGGCAGCGTGGCCATCGATCACCGCGATCGTCGGCCGGCCCTGATCTTCAAGACGGGAAATAGCACGCCGGAATTCTGTCCACTCGGCAGTGGTGAGGCGACGTGAAAGGTTCTCGATTCCAGTCAGGATCAGAACCCGGATCCGATGGCGCGCCGGCTCTTCCGCCAGTTGATCGAGCATCCGGTCGAGCCAGCCAGCCGGGCCAGCTGGGCCAGTAGCGCTGGCCGGGCCAGTAGTGCTGGCCGCGTCAGGCAGTTGAACGCGGAGTGCCGCATCCTGAATCTGGCCGTAAAGTTCGATTCCCTCTGGCATCTTCATCTGGTAAATCTTCATTTGGCAAAGGGAACGGGCTGGCGCGGATCGGAATAATCGTAGAAGCCACGCCCTGATTTTCGTCCAAGCAGTCCGGCCTGCACCATTCTCTTCAGTATTGCCGGCGGCGCAAATCGACGCTCCTTGAATTCGTCAAACATAATATTTGCGATGTAGAGCGTGGTGTCGAGTCCGACGAAATCGGCAAGCGTGAGCGGGCCCATCGGATGGTTGCAACCGAGCCTGACCGCATTATCGATATCGGTGATCGAGGCGAGCCCCTCATCGAGAACCCGTATGCCGTCGAGAATGAATGGAACGAGCAGTCGATTGACGATGAACCCGGTCTTGTCCGTGGCCTGAACAACGGTCTTGCCCATTGCCTCTGCGGCACGGATCGCGACGCGGATCGACTCCTCGTCGGTCAGGATCGTGTGAATCACCTCGACGAGTCCCATCAGT
>JBEIMN010000391.1:0-3861 GCA_040378705.1 Acidobacteriota bacterium | reverse complement strand
GATCCGTCGTGAGCTGCGCGAAGCCGTCAGATGCTCCTGTATCTCGCGCGCGGAATTCTGTGCACGTTCCATCGGTGGCGGGTGGCTGGACATGATCGAGCCGAGTGAGTTTGGCTGGCTCTGGCTGATCTGATTGAGAATCTGGAACATCTCGACCATACCGGTTGTGTTGTAACCCGCGTTATCCAGATTGTAGAGTCCAAGGAAGTCGGCTTCGCGTTCGGCGTCGCGGCTATGTTTCATCAGGTATCCGCTCGCGATCAGATTGCCGGCAAGATCGACGATCGAGCCGACATTTCCACCAATGATCGCTCCGAGGATCGAGGCGGCAGCGGCGCCAATACCGAGACGTTGCGCCTTTTTGACATTCTCAAGCCCGTGGCGCCCGACGATGTGGCCGATTTCGTGACCCATGACGCTGGCAAGCTGGGCCTCACTGGTCGTTGCCGCAACCAGCCCGGTGTTGATATAGACTCGTCCACCCAGTGTCGCAAAGGCGTTGATCGCTTTGTCGTCAACGACGAAGAATTGCCAGCGGATGTTTGGTCGCTCCGATTTTCGTGCCAGGCGGTTGCCGAGATTGCTGATATAGTCGTTGATCGGCTGATTCTGAACCAGTCGATACTCCTTGGTCACCTGGGCGTGAACCTCTTCGCCGAGTTTTGCCTCCTCGGCCTCCGAGATATAACCCTGGTTGGAATATTCCTTGCTGCGGTATTTATCGTAGGGATTCTGGAAGGCGAGTGCCGTGAGTCCGGTGCTGCTGACCAGCAGCAGGGTCAGAAGGGTCAGCAGGGCCAGCAGAGTCCGACGGAGAGCTGTTTTCATCGCGTTGATCCTTTCCGGTGGATTTCGGGAAGATTCGTCAGTTTACGTGTTAGGACGACGGTGCTGATCGTTGCGTTTACTCCTGAAGCAGCGCAATGGCATGCGGCAGTAGTCGTATTACCGCCTGCAGGTTTTCGCGTGCGCCACGGACACTGCCCGGGAGGTTGATGATGAGTGTACGGCCGCGGATGCCGCAGACTGATCGGGAGAGCGCGGCGAGCGGAGTGATTTGGAGGCTCGTGGTCCGCATCAGCTCGGCTAGACCGGGAGCTTCGCGCTCGATTACGCGGCGAGTCGCTTCGGGTGTCACGTCACGGGGAGAAAATCCGGTCCCGCCGGTCGTAATCAGCAGGTCAATATTTCCACCATCTGCGATTTCACGAAGGTGGCGCGCGATCTCCTCCTCCTCATCCGGCAGAATTGCGGTCAATCCAATTTCAGCCGGAAGTTTGCGCAGTTCATCGGCGACGGTCGGACCAGAAAGATCCTCGCGCTCACCACGCCAGGCAGAGTCGCTGATCGTCAAAATTGCCGCGACAATCGATTTTTTTGATCGGTTATTCATATTCCAGTGGAGAGTTTAGAACGTCAGACGGACCCTTTCAACAGGTTGTTTCAACTTCAGTAGCGAAGTTGCGACAATAAAAGGTAATAATCAGGTCGCGATCACCGCAAATCATTTTAATGGAAAAAAATGTCAGGATATCATATCCTGAGAACTCGGTTGTTCCTGCCCCTGGCGCCCCCATCAGGCGGCGCGTCGTGTCACCATACATAACCATATTCGATTCAAGGAAGGATTGTCGTGCAAACAAGCGCTAAAGGGAAAGCAAGCAAGCAGGCTGAATCTCGGGAGCCGAATCTGTCCGGAATAAATCTGTCAGGCGTCAATCAGTGGTTGCTGCGGATTGCGGTTCTGATTGGCGGAGCGTCGGTCATGGTCATCGAGATTCTGGGATCGCGAGTCCTGGCGCCGAGTTTTGGGACGACCCTCCACGTCTGGAGTGCGCTGATCACGGTGACCCTCGCGGCATTGGCGATTGGTTACGCAGTTGGCGGACGGATTGCTGACCGGCGCCCCGGTCTGCCGTCGCTGGTACTGGTCATGGCCTGTGCGGCAGGTGCATTGCTACTCTCTGACCTCATGACCAGGCCAGTTCTCCGGGCCGCTTATGGAGCGGGAATGGTCGGGGGGACCTTCGTCGCGGCGACGCTGCTCTTTCTTCCAACGCTCTTCCTGCTTGGCATGGTCTCGCCGATGGCGGTGAGGGCAGCGGCCGATCAGCAGCAGCTTGGAAAGAGCGTTGGGAACCTTTACGCCTTGTCGACGCTTGGATCGGTCGCCGGCAGCCTGTCCGTCTCGCTCCTGCTGATTCCGAACATGACGGTACACGCGGCAATAATCTCGACTGTCGTCGCACTCTCCGTTCCGCCGGTAATATATCTTTTTCTCTACTCGGTTCGACGTAACCTCGTGCTTTTCCTGGCAGGTCTTGCGCTGGCAAGTATTGCGACCAGTATTGCGGGAGAGGCGGCGGACCGTGAAGTCCTCTACAAGAACCAGTCCTATCCGGTAACGGCGCGCGTGCCGTCGTCTTATGGTGATCTGGTCGTCAGCGACCAGCGTGGCGTGCGATACCTTTTTCTGAACGGGGTTCAGCAGGGATCGATGATCGGGGATGTCTCATACGCACGGTATGCTTATGGGCTTGAGCGGTTGAGTACTGCGCGAGGAGTGCCAAAAAAGATGCTCATCTGGGGGCTTGGCGCGGGCGTCTTTGCTCGCGCGATGGCTGAAGCGGGGGTTGAGGTGACGGTAATCGAGATCGATCCGATGTCCGAAAAGGTGGCGCGGGAGCATTTCGGCCTGCCGCCATCGGTCAGGGTGATCGTTGGTGACGCGCGAACCGAGACGGTTATTCTGCAACAGAAGCGCGAGACTTACGACGTGATCGTCCTTGACGCCTTCAGTGGCGACACCCCACCATTTCATCTCCTGACACAGGAGGCTTTTCAGACGCTCCGTGAGCTGGCGCCGGGCGGACTGATCGTCGCCAATATCGTTGGCGGGACCTCCGGACCGGCGTCAAAGGTCGTCTCCTCAGTCGTCGCGACGATGGAATCGGTCTTTGGTCAGACTCGTGTCTTCTCGCCCAACTGGCACCTCTCGGGGCGTCCGTCGTCATTTGTTTCGACGATGTTTCTCGTTGCCGGCGAACTGCCCGCGACACCGGAGCCTTTCAATATGAAGCTATCGGACGAGGTGCGGCGGGGAAACTATATCGCAGCCGTCTTTGCCTCGGAGATGACTCTCCCGCGCGACAACGCCGTCATCCTGACAGACGATTACGCTCCGCTTGAAGCCTGGTCCGATGCTGCCGTACAAGTGATGAGGTATTAGTACGAATTTTCAACCAGTGAAAATCGAACCAGGGGTGAGAGTGGCGGACATTTCATATCCGGAGAGCTGTAATGATCAATGATTCAAAAATTCCAGGACGGTTGCTGCTGATTGCGAGCCTGGTGATCGTGGTGCTGGCGGGAGGGATTCTGCCGGTTGCCTCCTCTGCGATTACCTACCAACCACAGAACGATCCGCGTGTCATGAGGAAAGTTGCGCCGTGGGTGCTCGAGCGGACGGCCGATGGTCAGCAGGCGGAGTTTCTGGTCGTGCTCGGCGAGCAGGCCGATCTGAGCCGGGCCGAGTATCTGCCGACACGCGAAGAGAAGGGGCGCTACGTCTTCGAGACGCTGCTCGCACACTCCCAACGGACGCAGCGATCAATGATTGCCTGGCTGCAAGAGCGTGGGATCGAATATCAGTCCTTTTACATCGTCAATACGATTCTGGTGAAGGGGGATCGGGATACCGCGGTCAGCCTCGCCGCGCGGCCGGATGTGGGAAGGATTGAGGGAAACCCGGTCATCACAGGCATTTCGCCGGTCGATCCCGGCGTTGGTGACGAGCCGCGCGACGAGTTTTTGACGGCATCACCGCAGGCGATCGAGCGTGGAATAACCTACATTCGCGCG
>JBEIMN010000390.1:0-3862 GCA_040378705.1 Acidobacteriota bacterium | reverse complement strand
CGGGTGCTTATCTTGGCCTCGGCACGGTATGGAACAACGGTTTTGACACCGGGCCCGCCATACCCACCGGTGATACCGTGAACCTCAAAGGTTGGCATCGCCATAAATGCCTTGAGGACATCCGCCTCCCGGGTCAGGTTTGGACGGA
Source organism: Acidobacteriota bacterium (assembly GCA_040378705.1). GTDB lineage: Bacteria > Acidobacteriota > Blastocatellia > RBC074 > RBC074 > CAIOZW01. Next base: position 3,714 of record JBEIMN010000390.1, on the reverse strand, counting down.
TACTTTTTAGCTCGTGCGCCTTTTGAAAACCCTTCGTCGTGAAGCCGGAGTTGACGAAGCTCGCCAGTTCGGCCTTTGTCGGCGGAATGACATCGTCATAAAAGCCCGGAATCTTCACTTTCCCCGTCCGTGCGTCATAGCACTGTGTGATCACCTTCGCCAACTCCCCAAGCGGATTACGGGCGACTCCGCCGACAAGTCCGGAATGGACATCCTTGGCGTGGGTCTCGAGCTTGAAAAGATAGGCCTGCAGGCCGCGCAGTCCGTATGGGATTGCCGGCTGCTTGCGGGAGATCCAGATCGTGTCGCTGACCAGCACCGAGTCTGTCTTCAGGCGTGGCAGATTCTGGCGCGTGAAAGTCTCGAAATTCGGACTGCCGATCTCCTCCTCGAGTTCCCAGATGAATTTGTAGTTGAGGGGAATGCCATTATCGACGGCATACTTGACGGCCACCAGCGCGGTCAGGGCGGGGCCCTTGTCATCAGTTGTGCCGCGCCCCTCGTATCGATCACCCTCACGATTAAAGACAAAAGGGGACTTGTGCCATTCAGCGGGGTCGGCCGGCTGGACATCGAGATGGTTATAGATCGTGACGGTCGGATTCTTCTTGTCCGTTACGAGTGAGCCAAAGACGACCGGATTGCCCGGCGTCTCGACCAGCTCTGCTTCGGCGCCCACGCCGCGAAGGAACTCCGCCGCCAACTCGCCGCACTTTCTGATATCACCAAGACGCTCCGGGTCGCTGCTGACGCTTGGCGCCTCGACCAGGGCGGCAAGCTTTGTCTCAAACTCTTCACGCACACCGCTGATGTATTCACCGATGTTATTGTAGATATCCTGATTGCTCATAAATTCTCCATGGAACCATCGATTCAATAGAATCTGATATTGTCCAGTTCAATCCAGCGAAGGCCGCCGGATGTGCCGGCCATTTCAAATCCGATCATCAGCAGATCCTCCGCGTTCCAGGCGACCCTGACCCGTGGATTTTTCTGCTGAAGCTCGGAGAAGGGAACCGATACGGTCTGCCAGGTGGTCGATGCCTTGAAGGGGGCGGCGAACCACGCCGAGTCACGAACCCTGAAGGTTGGTACGACCAGTCTGTAATCACCATCACCCCGCACTTCGAACTGTACGCCCCGGAATCCGCGCGCGTCAACAGGTTCGATTCCGCCGCGCCGAAGCGGAAGGCTGAGCCTGACGAATGGGCGCTCCTTGATCGAAAAGCGTGCCGTGGCGTGAAGGCTTCGATTGCCGGGGGCGCGCAGTATCCGACCAAAAATTACCCGTGAAGGATCGACACCGGCATCGGTCGAATTGACCCAGAGGGTATCGATCGTGCTCCGATCATTCTCGTTCTCGAAGTCGTCAAGGGCCGGAACCGCCTTTGTCGCCGGCATCGCTGTTGGTTCAGGGGCGGCGATCTGTCGCGCCAGCTCTGCACGGTCGATCTCACGTCCGCCAAGGAAGAGGTGCCTGACATTTTCGATGTCGCGGATCCGGCGATGCGGCTGCCCGGCGACCAGCAGGAGGTCGGCAAGTTTTCCGTGGGCGATCGTCCCGCGATCCTGCTCCACTTTGAGGGCGCGGGCCGAATTGCCAGTTGCCGCCGTGATCACCTCGAGCGGAGTCATCCCGCTGCCAGCCATCAACTCGAGTTCCCGCAGCGTCGCCCAGCCGTGATGAGTTCCGGTGACACCGGCATCCGTCCCGGCTCCGATTCTGGCCCCATTGCGGTGGAGATTGCCGAGGTTGTTTTGCAGGAAGTACCAGCGCCGCTGGCGACTCTGCGTCGTCGGGCCCGGGACACCTCCCGAGGCGGGAATCGGAATCGCGCCGCTGTCGCCCACCGGTGGCGTGAGCGGTGGCTCGATCCTGGCGCGAACTGCCGGATCGAGGACTCTTTCGAGGATCGGGGTCAGAATCGATCTGTTTCGTGGTTCGTAGACGGCAAGTGTCGAAACATAGGTCGTCTGCTTACTCTTTAGTAACGCGGTCAGTTCCGAGTCGATCGAGGCGTCACCGACTCCGTGTGCAAGGACATCGACCCCGGAGCGGGCAGCGATCTTCGCATTTTCGAGCCTGACGGTGTGCGTCAGAACTTCCCAGTTATGACGATGAGCCTCGTCGACAAGGGCGGTCAGCGTCTCTTCGTTCATGCTGGTCATGTCTGGCGCGGCGCCGTACCGCCAGCCATCGGTAAAGACTTTGATCACATCAGGCTGGTAGTCGGTCAGCCGCGCCAGCGCCGCCCGCGCCTCGTTCGCCGTCGAGACCTCGAGCGAGAAGAAGTCGCCCCGGCCTCCCTCCGCTCCGTGTCCACCCGGTGTCGTCAGTCGCGCCGCCAGACTGAGTCGTGGCGCGATGACTCGCCCCTCACGGATCAGTCGCCGCATCGGTTCAAACGTCTCCGGATAGGTGCCGAAATCGACCACCGAGGTTACTCCGCAATAGAGATAAGATTTCAGATTCTTCGGCCAATCGCCAACGATGCCGGCCGCCGTGGCGTACGGGAGGTGCGTGTGAAGATCGAAGAGCCCCGGCAGCAGCGTCATCCCCTCGGCCCTGATCACCCGCGCACCTGCCGGGATCTCGATTCCCTCGCCAATCGACTCGATTCGCTCGCCGCGGATGATGACCGTTCCCGGAAATGGCTCGCGCCCCGTTCCATCGACGATCGTCGCTCCAACGATCGCTGTTACGGCGATCGCTGTTACGGCGGTCGCTGTCACCGCACCATCACGCGCCGTCTGCTGAAGACCCGCCACTCCGGTGCGGTAGCCAAAAAAACTGCCGGAAAAACTGCCAAAAAAACTTACGGCCACTGCAGCTATTATTAAAATTGTTCTATACATCTTTATTCAAAAAGGTTATATTGACGATTGTTGCGGAGTCACTCCCCCGGTGACGGCTTACTAATCCACCCCCGTTGTTATCCCCGTTGTAAAACGAGTAACTCTGGTCTGAACACTCCGGCCAGGTTGATCGTGCCCGCTGAATATAATTTGCCATCATATTATTTGCGATCAAGGAGCCTCTATCCTATGCAGATGGAATCAGGAGTCGCCCAGACTCTGACCTCTCAATCTTTTCAGTCACTCGAATCACTTCAGACCACAATTATCCGGCTGGATGTTGCCCAAAATGGGCAGACTTCAGGCGAGGCAGAGGGACAAACGCCGCACCGGCACGATGTCCTCGCCGCCGCCGTCGTCATTGGATTAACGGCGCAATTCGTCGCCGTTATCTTCGGGCTCGTCACCGACTTCATCCCGACATTACTGATCAACCTGGTGCTCAGTTCATTTATCGGGGTGTGTGTCGGGCTGATCTCATACATGCTGATGAACGATTCCGCCTTCTAGCGGGATCGCCCTCCGGCGATAGCACCAGCGTCTTCACCTCATTATCCTCCGGCAGGGCGTTCGACGTGCCCACCAAACTTGTGGCGCATTGCCGATAGAATCTTCTCGGCGAAGGTATGATCCTGCCGCGACCGGAACCTGGTGAAGAGCGACGCGGCAAGCACCTCTGCCGGAACAGCCTCCTCGATTGCCGCCTCGATCGTCCACCGGCCCTCGCCAGAGTCCTGGACGTAACCGCTGTAACTGGAGAGCGTCGGATTCTCGAGCAGCGCCATCGCCGTCAGATCGAGCAGCCAGGAGCTGACGACACTCCCACGTCGCCATAGTTCGGCAATGTCGGCCAGATTG
>JBEIMN010000389.1:0-3866 GCA_040378705.1 Acidobacteriota bacterium | reverse complement strand
ATTTCCGCGTCGTCTTCGACCTCCGGAGATACCAGTTTAAATTGACACCACAGACTCCGGCCATTACCGTGGTTGTCGAGCCACGGCTCGAAGAAGGCAAGAACTGACACGTGCCAACCAGCATCTATCTTGAAACATCAGTGATCGGCGCTTATCTCGACAAGGGCGAGTCGTTCCGGCGCGATCTGACCATTCGCTGGTGGGAGCACGAACTTCGCAATTATCGCGCTCACATCTCTCCCCTCGTCGTTCGTGAACTTGAACGGACACGCGAACCTTACCGTCGCAGCTTTCTTGCGCTCATTCGGGATCTGCCGCAGGTCGAAATTTCGGAGGAGTCTGCAATTCTTGCCGACGGTTATCTCTCCCGCGGAATCTTCCAGCGAAAATTCATCGGTGATGCCCTTCACGTCGCAATCGCTTCCTATCACAAGATAGACTATCTCGTAACGTGGAATTTCGGCCATCTCGCCAATGTGCACCGCCAGTCGAGAATAAAGCTCTTCAACACTACGGCTGGATTCTTTGTCCCGGAGATCGTCACCCCTGAATTCCTGGTGACCGAATAACGGCTGGGCCAACTCCATACCAATCAACGAATCGAGAAGTCAATGTACCAGCGACCCCATTTTCTTGAGGAACTCCACGCCATTCGCGAAGAGATGGCGCGTGAATGCGACTATGACGTCGATCTCTTCGCCGAGATGGTTCGCAGCAACCAGGCTCCAAAGCATGGCCCGGCCCACAATATTCGCGGAGTTCGGAAATACGCGCCGCCCCAGGAGCCGCCCCAGGAACCTCGCGAGGAGAAGCCGCGACGGAAGCGAAAGCCTGGAGCCTCCAATGCGTAATTCTTCAGGCTGGAAGTTGTCGCGAATGGGCCAGTGTGATGAGAAGAAATATTCAGCCGTGGCGTGAGCATTCACACCGATTTTTTGCATTTTAACTTCCAGACTTTTAGACTTGAGACATGGGTGAACCATTCAAAGCAATCGGATTCAGGGTATTTGACGAGGCCTCATATCAGGCGCTGGCCCGCGAGGCGCACGACCGCGGAACGCAGACGCGGATTACGCGGCCGCGCGGGGTTCTGCACGGCTGCTGCTGGAGCCTTGGCGCCGGACTTGAGGTCTGGACCATGCTCTACGAGGATGTAGACGGAACCTACTATGCCGACTGCCGCCCGGCCTTTCGCACCAGGCAGGTCTATCAGTTCTATCCGTGGGAGATCATCGAATTTGAAGAGGAGGGGGAAGCACTGCTGACCGGTTCGCTGAAAGGCAGTGGTGAGTCGAGCCTTGAACTGGTTTTTGCCCTTCAGAATCTGACCGAGCTCAACCTCCGCCAGCTTCCGCGAAGGCATATCACGGCGGCAGTCTCTGGTCTCGCCTACAATGCACGCGTGATTCAGCCACCACGGAAGGGGATACTCTTCGAGGCTGGTCGGTCAAAACGTGTCGCGGCTGAGAATGACTACCGTTTACGCGGCCGCATCCTCTCCTGGCGTGAGCTGAAGAATGAGCACACGACCAGCGATCTGATCTGGATCAAGCTCGATCTCGAACGCCTGACCCTCGAAATACTGGTGAATCGTTCCGACCTCAATGGCATTCCGGAGATTGGCGGTTGGCTCAGCGCAGAGATCTGGCTCCAGGGCTACATGCTGAACGAGAAGCAGCTTGAGGCACGTTTCGAAGGCATAGATCCGCGCATGCCGCGCCAGCAGTTCTGGCGTCAGCTCTCACGCCGTGGCCGGATGGAGGGTGGACGATGAGCGTCAGCCTGCTCGCCGCGCGCTGGGTTCTGCCGGTCACCACCCCACCGATCGATCACGGAGCCGTCGCGGTCGAATTCGGTCACATCCGCGCGGTTGGTCATCTTCAGGATTTGCGGCAGCAATTTCCCGACGCGCAGGTAACCGATTTCGGGTCATCGGCGATTCTCCCGGGGCTGGTCAACGTTCATAGCCATCTCGAACTGACGGCGCTGCGTGGTCGCATCGAGGTGGCCTCGTTTCAGCAGTGGATAGTGCAGTTGGTGACACTCAAGGCTGAGCGACTCACCCCGGCTGATCTGCTCACCAGCGCCAGACTGGGTTGCATCGAAGCGCTCCGTTCCGGCATCACGACACTTGCCGATACCGCGGATGCCGCTGCTACGCTCGAAGCGCTGATTGAGTCCGGTCTTCGCGCCGTTATCTTTCAGGAATGTTTTGGACCTGCACCCGAGCAGGCGGAAGCCGGACTCGACCAGCTCCGGATGAAACTGGAGGCGCATCACGACCGAATCGCTCGGGCGGCCACTGCCGCCTCAAGGCTGCGGGTCGGAATCTCGCCCCACGCTCCCTACTCAGTCTCCGCGCGCCTCTATCGCATGGCAACCCGATTTGCCATCGATCATCAGCTCGACATGGCCATTCACGCCGCTGAATCGCAGGATGAGCAGCGACTTCTCGCCGATGGCTCCGGCGCCTTTGGAGACTCATTTCGGCGTCGCGGTATCACCTTCGAGCCACCAGAATGCCCGACTGTCACCTACTTCGAACGCCTTGGCGTTCTCGAGGCCGCGCCACTGCTCATTCACGGCGTAACCATCGCTGATCACGAACTTCCAACTCTTGCCGCACACGGTGTTCGCCTTGCGCATTGCCCAAAATCGAACTCCAAGTTCGGCCATGGTGTCGCCAGTCTCCATGCCTGGCAGCAGCACGGCATACCAGTCGGACTCGGAACCGACAGCGTCGTCAGTAACAATAATTGCGATCTGATCGAAGAGGCACGCTACTGCGCACTCCTCCATCGTGCACATCGCACCGATTCCGAATCACCAACCGCCGCGGAGATGCTGCGGCTCATGACAATCGATGGCGCACGCACACTCCGTCTCGATGACCGCATAGGCTCCATCGAACCCGGAAAGAATGCTGATCTGATCGCCATCGATCTCTCACGACCCCATAACTCGCCGGTATACGATCCGGTCACGACCATCGTCTTCAGCACCTCGGCACGCGATGTCGTCATGACCATGGTCGACGGCAATATTCTTTACGATGGTCGCAATGTGCTGACTCTCGATGAGGCTGAAGTGCTGCACCAGGCAGGCATCGTTGGCGAAAAACTTGTCTGACCTCCAGGAGGGCAGGCAGAGGGGGTTTGCCAGCGATGCCCGACATTAGTGGCAGAGATGCGAGGGGGACCACACCCGGTTGACGATCGGATCACACACGATACCGGCTGAGAAATTCGCGAAGGTCTCAGCCCAGATGCGCTTCGAGAAACCAGAGTGATTTATCGAGATCACGCGAAACTCCCGTCAGCAGATCGGCCGTGTCCGCGTCGTCGAGAACGTCAGCCTCCCCGATCGCTCCCCTCGTGCTTGCCGCAAGCTGTGCATACCGCTCGACGAGTGCGCTGACGCTCTCGCCCCCGTCTGTAACCGCCGGATACTCCGGCAGTCTGGATCCTGCCGCCGACATTCGTGCGGTCCCGAACGCTGTTCCTCCAAGCGTCGTCACCCGCTCCGCAATCGTATCCACATGCCCCAGCAAATCACCCGCCAGCTTGTCGAATAACTCATGCAATGTGAAAAACTGCGGCCCCTTGACGTTCCAGTGCGCCTGCTTCGTCTGACTGTAGAGATCGAACGTGTCCGCCAGTTGCTGGTTCAGCAATCCAACGATCTGCTCACGTGTCTCCCCATTCAAATCGATACTTGTTCGATGCATCACTGATCTGCTCATAATATTCTCCTTTGACTGATATTGATTGAGTAAAATAGGCCGGTAAAATAAGCCAGTAAATTAAGCAAAGATAATACGCGATTCTAAATTCGGCCTTAGTCCCGGCAATCGCGGCAACAACCCT
>JBEIMN010000388.1:0-3877 GCA_040378705.1 Acidobacteriota bacterium | reverse complement strand
GACCACTGCGCTGACCAACCTTGTCAAACTCGGGATCGTTCAGGAGATGACCGGCAGACGGCGCAATCGCCTGTTCAGGTATTCTGACTATTTGAAGATTCTCGAAGAGGGTACGGAGCCGCTGAGATAAGGTTCGGGGAGGAGCTCCCCACATCGGAATTGGGCGGTGTCCAGATTTACTCACTTTTTCATGGTCGCGGACAGATTACCGAGACATAACTGAGAAGATCCACGGTTCTCGAAGCAGCTTCCCTGCGTGCCACTCTTCGTCTGCGCCGGGCGATTCCCTTTCGACCTGGCAGCCGAAACCTTACACATATTTAACATTCTCTTAAACTGGCTTTAAACCCATCGGGATAGAGTGTCAGCTTGGAATTCCGATCGACTTGTCTTTCTTTTCGACCGATGGCACATTTCGTAATGGATCAAAATTCAAGCAGCCAGATCGAGCGCCGATCTGGAGATTCCCCGGTCCTGGCGGTGCGCTCTGCGCGTGAGGTAAGGAACTTGTCGGATTCGGCAGTCAACAGACTCCGCGAACACCTTTTGCTGATGGGCGGCGAGGTGGAGCGTGCGATCGACCAGGCGACGCGGGCACTGATCGACCGGGACTCCGAGCTTGCCTTCCGGGTGCTTCAGGATGACGACCGCGTCGACCTGCTGGAACTGGAAGCGGACCAGCTCTGCGTCGATCTGTTATCGATGCCATCTTCACAACCATCGGAGTTGCGTCTGGTGGTGACGGCGATCAAGATCACCCCGATCCTTGAACGAATTGCCGACCATGCCTGCAACATTGCCCGAGCGGCGATCTTCCTCAACAACGAGCCTGAATTGAGGCCAAGCTTCGATCTTCCAAAGATGGGCTGGCTGGCGTGCGAGATGCTGCGGCTTTCGCTTGACGCGTTTGCGGCAGCCGATGCCGAGGCCTCGCGTGCCGTCATCGAACGGGACACCGAGATCGATCGGTTGTACGACCGTAATTTTCACGAGCTGCTCGACTGCATGTCGACCGATCCGGCGGCGGCTGGGCGCGTCGCGCGACTGCTGATGGTCGCCAAGCATCTTGAGCGGATTGGTGATTACGTCAAGGATATCTGCGAGCAGACCGTTTATATGAAAGAGGCAATGGTCATCAAGCATCCCCAATTGACCAAACCGACGAAGCTGACAGAGTAAGCGTGCGCCAATTCTGGCCAATTCGGCATAGTCAACAGACCAGGCGAACTTTATGAAGCCCTACATTCTGATCATCGAGGACGATCCGGACATCGCCGAGAGCATACGTTACAATCTTGAACGGGAAGGTTCGTTCACGGCGGTAGTTGCGCTGACGGGCGAGGATGGCCTGCAACTGGCGCTTGGCAAGGGAGCGAGTGGAAGGCCCGGGAGACCAGGGGGTGTTGAAGCCGGACCGGCGGCCTTGCCGGACCTGATCGTGCTCGACCTCAACCTGCCGGGGATGAGTGGATTTGAGCTTTGCCGCCGCTTCCGGACCGAGGAGGTGACGCGACGAACGCCGGTCATCATCCTGACGGCGCGATCGGAGGAGGGGGACAAGGTTCGTGGGCTCGAGCTTGGGGCCGACGACTACATGACCAAGCCCTTCAGCGTCAGGGAGCTGGTGGCACGTGTTCGCGCCGCCCTGCGCCGATCGGGGCTCGAAGCGCAGTCTCCCAAACTTTATAATGATGGAATGATGCGGATCGATTACGGTGACTTCTCGGTCGAGTGCCGCGATCAGCAGGTAAAACTGACGCGCAAGGAGTTTGCGCTGCTGGCGATACTTTCGCGGAACAGGGGGCGGGTCGTCCCGCGCGAACAGTTGCTCGACCAGGTCTGGGGACTCGAATACTATGGCGAGGCACGGACACTCGATGTTCACATCAGCGGGCTGCGGAAGAAGCTTGGCGCCTGCGGTAATGGAATCGAGACGGTGATTGGGATTGGTTACCGGTTTAGGGGCTGCACGGAATCGGCTGAAAACAATGGCGGCTGAACAGATTCGGAGATCTCTGCGCAATGACGACTCAGGCGAGAAAGACGATACTGGCCACGATCGGCCTGGTGGCGCTCTTTGCGATCTATGAGACAGTCAAGACGATTCTCTTCCCGGGCATGAGCGTCGTTACCTCCCATATGATCTCGACGGTCGTCGTCGGAATCATCACGATCGTCATTGGGCAGTACGTCGTCAGCCAGCAGACAAGCCTCCTTGACGAGCGCGAACAGAACAATCGCCGGCTGCGTGAAGCGTTGATCAAGTCGAATCGCGACGAGAACCTGTTGCGATCGATCGTCGACTCGATCGACGAAGGACTGATCATCATCGATCGTGAATCGAATGTGCTGCTGATCAACGATGCCGCGCGGAGGCTGCTCAATATCGGTCAGCAGACAAAGTTGACCCGGCTGACCGATATCAGTCGGGATCCGCTGATTCATCGGCTTTTTGCCGAGGTATTGAGTAATGGCGACCAGGTCGAGGGGCGGCTTGAATCACGCCATCGCGATCCGGCGACGCAGAATCGGCGAATAATGCGTCTTCACGCGGTGCCGCTCCGACTGACGGGCGGACAGGTCGATGGTGTCGTCGGTGCGCTGATCGATATCTCGAAGGTGGAGATGCTGGAACGTGTCCGGCAGGAGTTCCTTTCGAATGTCTCGCACGAATTGCGAACACCACTCGCCGCGATCATCGCCTTTGTCGAGACGCTGCTCGACGGTGGACTGGAAGATCCCGACAACTGCCTGCGTTTCCTGAACACCATTCATCGCAATGCCTCGCGGATGCGGGCGCTGGTCAGCGACATCTCCGAACTATCATCAATCGAGTCGGGCGCAACGCGACTGACGCTGGTCAGAATTCCCCTTCAGACAATGGTCAATGAGGTCTTCTCCGGGCTGGCCCCTCGCGCATCCGCCTATGGGGTCAGACTCGACAACCTGGTCGAGACCGAATTCCATCTGGTTGCCGATCGGCGGCGTCTCGAACAGATACTGATTAATCTGGTCGACAACGCGATCAAGTTCAACCATCCGGGTGGGAGCGTCACGGTGAGCGCGGAGATGGCGGTTCCGGGTGGGCCAGGTAGTACTGATATTCACCACCTGATCAGGGTCAGGGATACCGGGCCGGGAATCGCGATCGAGCATCTCCCCAGGGTCTTCGAAAGATTCTATCGTGTCGACAAGGCTCGATCACGCGAGGCGGGTGGAACCGGGCTCGGGTTGGCGATCGTCAAACACCTCGTGCTGATCCACGGCGGCGAGGCTGAGGTACAAAGCGAAGTCGGCGCCGGAAGCGAGTTCATCGTCAGGCTGCCGGCGAACCCGGTAGAGACGGCCGTCTCCAGCTTCGCGGAGAGTGGCACGCTTCAGGAACTGATCTAGGCTGCCGCGACTAATACGAGAGGACAGCGAGAGGGGAGAAGATGTCAATCTTCTCCCCTCTCCTCTTTTCAGGTTGATCTCATGCTGAATCGTTCAGAGAAACTTGAGGCAGACGGGCATCGAGACACTGGCCGGCTGACCGACCCTGGTCAGGCGACCGGTCACCTCGTCGATCCGGAAGACGACAATCGAATCACTGGCCTGATTTGCGGCAAGCAGCCAGCGTCCCGTCGGATCGATGACGAAGTTACGCGGGTTGCGACCTCCGGTCGATTCGTGTCCGACCAGGTCGAGCCGGCCCGTCCGTTCATCGATTCGCCAGATGGCGAGAGAGTCGTGGCCACGATTCGTGCCATAGACGAATCGCCCGCCGGGATGGAAATGGACATCGGCGCAGTAGTTGGTGCCCTTGAATCCCTCCGGCAGCGTCGATACGGTCTGAACTTCTTTCAATTCTCCCTTGCGCGCGTCCCAGGTGCAGGAG
>JBEIMN010000387.1:0-3888 GCA_040378705.1 Acidobacteriota bacterium | reverse complement strand
CATTATTTCACCCTGAAACTAGCGGCTTCATGTCAGACTGGCCAGCCTGATTCAGTGGATCAGGGGCGAGCCCCGTGCTCGAGGGCGACGGGCAACTCACCCTCCCAGCGTGTAATGACGAGTGGCGCGACGCCGTGGCCAAGAATATTGACGGCGGTGCGAACCGGGTCCATGACGATCTCAGCGCTCAGCAGAAGGGCGACACTCTCAAGTGGGAGTTGAAGCGAGGTGAGAGCGCCGATGATGATGAGCATCGACGAGCGAGGGACGGCTGGCGCCCCCTTGCTGGTGATCATGAGGGTGAAGAAGAGGATGACGAGCTGCGTGGTCGTCAGGGCAACACCGGCCGCCTGGGCGGTGAAGAGGACGGCGATTGGAATGTAGAGGGTCGTCCCGGTGGTATTGAAGCAGAAGCAGGCCGGGAGGACAAAGCCTGTAATCCTTTTCGGGAGGCCGAGTCGATCGAGATTTTCAAGCAGGGGCGGCAGCGCAACACCGCTCGAAGTGGTCGTCACGGCAAGGATGAAGGGTTCGCGCATTGCCTGGTAGAACTTGCGCCAGGAGCAGCGGCTCCAGAGCAGAAGCGGGAGCAGGACAATGATGGTGAAGATTCCGAGTGCCGCATAGAGCGTCAGGACCATTCGGCCGAGTCCGCCGATCGCGCCGATTCCGCCCTGCCCGATCGTCACGGCGACCGCCGCACCGACTCCCACCGGGGCAAGCCACATCACGTAGCTGGTGACCCTGAACATCACCTGTGAGAGCGACTCTGCGAAGGCGATGACCGGTCGTGCCGGCGCGCCAAGTGCGGCGCAGGCGATACCGAGGACGGTGCAGAAGATGACGATCTGGAGGACATCGCCACGGGCCATGGCGTCGATAAGGCTGTTCGGCATCATCAGTTCGACCAGCGCGCCAAAGCCTGGGGCAGGCTGGGCCGCGGCAGAGTCCTTGCCAGCGGCTAGTGTAATGCCAACGCCAGGGTGCAGGAGCAGCGCAGTGATCATCCCACAGGCAAGGGCGAGCGTGGTGACGGACCAGAAGTAGATGAGCGATCGCAGGCCAAGGCGGCCGGTCGTCCGCAGGTCGCCGGTTCCGGCGATGGCCGTGATCAGTGAGCCAAAGATCAGCGGCGCCATGACCGCCTTGACTGCCCGCAGGAAGATGTTGCTGAGCGGTGCGAGCTGGCTTGCCGTTGCGGGTGAGGTCAGGCCGATGATTACTCCGACCACTAGTCCGATCAGGATCCAGGAGGTCAGGCCGATCTTATTGAATCTTCGAGGTTTGTGCATTGACTGATCCCCAAGCGGTGTAATTTCAGCTTCAGCGCTCGCCGGTGGTGGCGATCTGGTGCTGCATAACCGTTGAGGCTGCACGGAGATCGACCAGATCGACGTCAAAGCCGCGGTCTCGCGACCAGACCTGACTCTGCCAGACCGGTCGGTTAAACTTCTATGAAGATATCGTGGGTGGTACCGTAATCGCGTGCCGCCGGCGTGACGATCGTCTTGCGGTCGATATGGATCTTCGAGCCGGCACGCAGGGCGAGGCGGACATCCTCTTCACTGACAAAGTCGACCGCCCGTGGCTTCTCTTTTTTCGGTTCGGCAACGGGTTTTGATTCGGCGATGGGAGTGGGCGGCGCGGGCGGCCTGGGCGCGGGCAGCGGGGCGACCTTCGGGGCCGTCCGGGCGGCCAGAAAGCGATCGACGAGCAGCGTCAGAGCTTCACGCCCGACTGATGAAGCGACTGGCGTGACGGGCACAGCAGTAGGGATTGGAGCCTGTGGCGGCGCGGAATTACCGGAAACAGTAACGGGGCGCGTTTCGAAGGCGACCCGTTTGATATCCATGAGGTGGAGTGGAGAGATATTGTCGGAGGTGACATTACCGCCCCACGAGCCGCAGCCAAGAGTCATCGAGGGCGCGAGGTCTGTCGAGAAGCCGATCGCGCCGTGGGTCGACGGGGAGTTGACGATGATCCGCGCCGTCGGCATCTGCTTGCCATACTGGATCGCAATCTGACGATCCTGGGTATGAATTGAGGCGGTGTGCCCCATACCGCCATAGTGGAGGATCTGATCGGCGAGTCGACTTCCCTCTTCGAGGCCATCGACGACATACCAGGCGAGGATCGGCGAGAGCTTCTCCATCGAGAGCGGATAGTCACGCCCAACGCCACGGACCTCCGCAATCAGGCAGCGGGTCTCGGCTGGAGCGTTGATTCCGGTCCATCTGGCAAGGGTTGAAGCCGACTGGCCAACAACCCGTGGACTGAGTTGACGATTGGGAGTAACGACGATGCGCGAGAGGGCTTCCGCCTGTGAATCGTTGAGAAAGAATGCGCCGTGGGCGGTAAAAGCGGCCCGAACCGCGGTCGCGATCGAGCGGTCGACAATGACTGCCTGCTCTGACGCGCAGATCGTGCCGTAATCGAAGCACTTTCCGGCGAGGATATCCTGCACAGCCTTTGCGATGTTGGCAGACTTTTCGATAAAGGCCGGGACATTGCCCGGGCCGACACCAAAAGCTGGCTTGCCGGAGGAGTAGGCAGCCCTGACGAGCCCCATTCCACCGGTGGCAAGGATGACCGCGGTGCGACGGTGCTTCATGAGAGCGTCCGTGCCTTCGGCGGTGATGACTTCAAGACAACCGATCGCGTCTTCCGGAAGTCCGGCGTCGATGGCCGCTCCGCGCATGACCCTGACGGTCTCGACGACGCACCTGGTCGCGCTGGGATGCGGGCTGAGCACGATGCAGTTTCGGGACTTGATGGCGATCAGAATCTTGAAGATCGCCGTCGATGTCGGATTGGTCGAGGGAATGATTCCGGCAACAACCCCGCGCGGCGCGGCAATCTCAACGATGCCTGGAGTCTCGCGAACGACGCCGACCGTCCGCAGTCCGCGAAAATAGCCGTGGATATCGACCGCCGCGAAGAGATTCTTGACGTTCTTGTCGGCGGTATTCCCATATCCGGTCTCATCGTGGGCCATTTGCGCCAGCCGCATCGAGTGCTGCCGTGCGGCGAGCGCCATGGCCTCACATATCTCATCAACCCTCTCCTGACTTAAGGCTTCGAGGGTTGGATGAGACTTGAAGGCCGCCTCGACGAGGTCGCGAGCGGACTGAATTGAGAGCAGATCCTGATCCGGCATTGTCTTCTAAAGTCTAACGAAGAGATTTGAGCGATTTTACGGGCCTAGGCTATTTGCCCTTTCCACCATCGCCGAGCGACTTCTTATCGCCGCCTTCAGTTTGAGATCCGGCAATTTGAGATCCGGCCTTGACGGCAAGCTTCGGAACGATCCGTTCGACCTCGAAATGCGGGCGCGGAATGACGTGAACCGAGACCAGCTCACCGACACGGCGCGCGGCCGCGGCGCCAGCGTCTGTGGCGGCCTTGACGGCTCCAACATCTCCGCGGACAAATATTGTCACGTACCCGGCGCCGATATACTCCTTACCGACCAGCTGAACGTTGGCGGCCTTGACCATCGCGTCGGCCGCTTCGACTGCTCCGATAAATCCCTTCGTCTCGACCATCCCAAGCGCTTCCATACTCATGAAATTCCTCCAGTCAAAACATCTGGCAATTAATTACGTCTAATATAGCTGGCTAACCCCTCTGGTACATCTGGCCAGCCGGCCTCAGGTGATCCCCGAGCCCTGAACATTGCCTCGAAAGTCTATTCCCAATTTCCGCATCATACCCCGCCGCGGCGACAAGCTCAAGGAATTGTCGTCGATCGCGCCAACCCGACCAGGGGATCACATTTTAAGAGTCAGGCTTCCTGGGTGCGCGGACCTCCGGTCCGCATGCCCCCGGCGGAGAGCCGCTTTGAGATAAAACGGAGCGGAGAGACTGCTGTCAGAGCTGGGCCTGGTG
>JBEIMN010000386.1:0-3895 GCA_040378705.1 Acidobacteriota bacterium | reverse complement strand
CCTGGCCAGAAACTCTGCGTGGAGCTCGATGTGGTGGGTGTTGATCTGCGTCACCTTCTCGATCCACTCCTTGTTGTTCATGTGGTGTGTGAGGGGATGGTGCGGATCGGGGATTCCCAGTTCAGGGTAGACACGATTGCTCCCCTCGCGGGTCAGGACCAGCGTGATCACCCGCGTCAGGTCACTCTGGAAGGCGAGTGCCATCAGATCGTAGGTTAGTCGCGCATAGTCGCGGAAGTAGATTGGGATGCCAGCCGGTTTCTCGAAGGGGGGCAGTACCTCGCGATGCTCTGCCTCTGCCTTTGCGATGCGGGTCTCGATCTCGCGCACCGCGAAGAGGTACTCGTCGATCTTCCGCCGATCGGCTGCGCCAAGCCCCTTCACCAGGGTCTGTGTATCCTCACGCACGAGATCAAGAATGCTCCGGCGGTTGGCCTGTCGCCGCGCGCGGACCTCTGGCGCAACCGTCACATCATCTGTCCCAAAGAGCCGCTCGAAGACTAGTCGCGGGTTGACTTCGGGCGGCATTGGCGTCGTCGGAGTTCGCCAGGCGAGGCTGTTGGTGTAGGCGCAACTGTAGCCGGAGTCGCAATTGCCGACCGTCCGCGAATCCTCACACCCAAGCTCGAGCGAGGCGAAGCGCGTCTTTCCCGCCAGCTTCTGCGCGGCGATCTGGTCGACCGAAACACCACCACGAATGTCGGCGCCGGCCGTCTTCCGGCAATGTACCCCGGTCAGAAATGAGGCCCCGGCACGCGCATGATCACCCGCTCCATCACCGAGCGCCTTGCCATTGTAATCGTCGAGACCCGAGATGAGCAGCACATCATCGCGCAACTTTTCGAGGGGCTTCAGGATCCGCTTCATCTCGTAACCACGCCCGGTCGTCGGCGGTGTCCACTCCTCCATAATGATGCCGTTGGCGACATAGACGAAGCCGATAAGGCGCGGACTCTTGACCGTCGCGGTCATCGCCGGTGTCATGGCATCGAGCATCGGCAGGGCGATCGTTGCCCCAAGCCCCTTGAGCAGCGTTCTTCGTGAGAGATGTTTTTTGGTAATGATCATCTTTAACCCCCTGTTTTAACCTCCTGGTGTAACCACTTGGTTTAAACTTTGGCCTTTCTCCGGTTCTGAAATGGCAGACTGCGGACGATCTCTGTAATCAGTCTGGATATACGATATTTGTCGGCGGCGGTCCGCGCGGCGATCTCCTTCAGCACTGGCCGATCGTAACGCTCTACTCCACGACCAAGGGCATAGGTGAGCATCTTCTCTGCCATTCCCTGTGTGAACGAGTCCCGTTGCTGGAGGACGATCTGCTTCAGCTCACCCGGCCCGCTGAAGGTGCGCCCATTCGGCAGGACACCCGATGAATCGATCGGCGCCTCACCATCCCTGGTGCGCCAGCGACCGATCGCGTCAAAATTCTCGAGTCCGAAGCCGAGCGGATCCATCCGCGCGTGACACGACGCACAGGTCGGGTTTTTGCGGTGCTCTTCCAGCCGCTGACGCAGCGTCGTCACTTTTGATGTATCCTCTTCGCTCAGTGGCGGCACACCCGCCGGCGGCGCTGGCGGCGGCGCGTTGAGAATGTTCTCGAGAATCCACTTCCCGCGCAGTACCGGCGAGGTCCGTGTCGCATAGGATGAGACCGTCAACACACTCGCCTGCGTCAGAATTCCGCCCCGTTGTGAGTTGTCCTTAAGCTGGACGCGCTGGAATGCCGGTCCGGTTACACCGGAAATTTCGTAGAATCGCGCCAGCCGCTCGTTCAGAAAAGTGTAGTCGGCATCGATCAGCTCCGTCAGTGGGCGGTCTCCCCGCAGCACATTCTCGAGCAGCAGCTCCGTCTCGCGCCGCATCGAGACGCGCAGGTATTCGTCCCACCCCGGAAAGCGCTGCGTGTCGGGCGTCACCGATTCAAGTCGCCGCAACTCCAGCCACTGCCCGCCGAAGTTTTCGACCAGCGCACGTGACTTCGGATCGGCGATCATTCGCTTCACCTGCGCCTCGAGCACCCCCGGTTGCCGCAATGCTCCACGACCCGCCACCCGCATCAGCTCTTCATCCGGCATGCTGCTCCAGAGGAAATAGGAGAGGCGTGAGGCGAGCTCATACTGATCGAGAGGATGGTAGGTGCGGACCATTGCCCGGTCGTCCCGATCATTCTCAATCCGGAAGAGGAAGTGTGGTGAGACGAGAATCGCCTGCATCGCCACCGCGAGCCCCTCTTCGAAGTTGCTGCCTCGCTCACGTGTCAGCGTGAAGAGCCGTCGCAATCGTGTCGTCTCCGCCAGGCTCACCGGCCGCCGCCACGCCCGCCGCGCCAGATTCGCGATGATCTTCCGCTCGCACCCTTCGACGTGATGCCCATCCAGATGGCCGCAAGTGTAGATCAGCCGCCGGCTCTCCGCCGATGGCCCATCCACCTGATCGTAAGGCCCCCCGATCTCGAGCCGGTTCGCCCGCGCTGTATTGATCGGACGCTTGATCGACCAGCGCTGGTCATAGGCCTTCTTCAACTCTGCCACCCGCTCCGGTGGCACGCGCGGCGAGACCCTGAAAGGAGGCTGAACCGCCGGCGGCCGCTGCGAAACATTCTCGCCGCCATAACTCGCCGGCAACCCGTCATACAGATTGAGTATCGAGACGGCCACCCAGTGCTCACCCGCCGTCAGATGCTGCCGGAACTCGAGCGTCATCGACGAGAAATCCTGCCGGTCATCCTCAAAGCTTGCCTTCCCCTGCGCATCGAAGAGCTGTGTCTGAATCTGCTTCCCATCGATCCAGAGCGCAAAGGTCACCGGCTCCGACGCGAGCGGTCGCTCGCCCGCCGTAAAGACGCGCAACACGTAGTCGGCCTCGACCGGAAACCGATACGTGACGTGCAGCGCATTGATCATACTCAGCCCCGTCCGGTCATAGTCTGTCAGCGGTTTCCGGCTCGGCGGGATGTTGCGTGAGGGAGAATTGATCCGTGTCAGTGAGGGCTTCAATCGCTCCGGGCCGAAGAGCGCCGCCTCGGCCACACGCTCTGCCGCCACCAGATACTTCTCCATCAATACCGGTGGCAGCGAGAGTACGTCGCCGATCGTGTCGAACCCATACCCTGAATCATCCTGTGGAAATTCGTCCGCCGGGTGAAGATCCACTCCAAGCAGATCGCGGACCGTGTTGTTGTACTCGCTCCGGTTGAGCCGCCGCGCCGTTACCCGTCCCGGATCCGGCGCCATCTTCTCGTCAGCCTTCGCGAACTCGCTGCTCAGCCACCCCGTCAACGCTTTCAGCGCATCCTCGTCAGGTCGTGGCGCACTCTTCGGCGGCATCTCCCCTGACTCCACACGCTGCAACACACTCTCCCAGGTGTCACGATGGGCGAATATCGCTGCCCCATCGCGATACTGCTCCAGATTCAAGCCGCCTGCCGCCTTCTTTTCATTGTGGCAACCATAGCAGTTTTCACTGAGGAAGGGGATCAGCTTGTCGCGGAAGGGATCGGCCACGCCTTGCAATGGCTTCTGCGGCATGACAGCCAGCGATGACGGCCAGGCAAACGCAAGAAGCATGACCATCAGGGCCATTATGCCGACCATGGATAAACGCAGAAACCTGCTTCCGCTCATGTTTATTAACTCACTGTGAATGTTTCGAAGGAAAAACGTAAAAACGCAGAACGAATTATCCAACTACTACATCCCCGCGTCAACAAGATAGTCGTGAAAGGTTGCACCGAGCCTCCAATGGCAGAAATTCTGAGCAGCGGAGGGAGGCTTCCAGAATGCGCGGGCCGGGTGTGCAGGCCGGGTGTGCGAGCCGCGTGCGCCGCAGGCCCCCGGCACAGAGCCGCTTTGAGATAAAATGGAGCGGAGAAACTGCTGTCAGAGCCGGGCCT
>JBEIMN010000385.1:0-3899 GCA_040378705.1 Acidobacteriota bacterium | reverse complement strand
TAACACGTCGTCCGATTTACCACTCAGAACGGCTCCGATGTCGACTGGAATCTCATTGAGCTTACCGGTTGCCGGATCCTGCCTGAAGATCAGCGCGCGGCTACTCGCCGCCTTGAAAAGCAGTCCCTGCGAAAGCGATATCGCCTGGCGGATCGAGGAGCCCTCACGCAGCGTAAACTGACCGGGTGACTTGACATCTCCAACGACAAAGAAGACCTCGGAGGATGGAATGTAGACGAGGTCGTTCGGTTGAACGATCAGATTCTGCTCGAAGTTTCCACGGTAGAGTCCACCAATTTTCGCCGTCAGAAGCTCATACTCAGTCTCACCGTCGATACCTGACAACCCGGATTTGGCATCTTCAATCACACGAGTCGCAGGCGTCGGGATGGTCGCGCCGCCGGAGGCGGGTGCAGGGACCGGGGTCTCACGCTTCTCGGCCGGTATTCCGGCTCGCTCTTTCTCCAGTTTAAGTGGATCGACCTTCTTTTCCCGTATGATATAAGCGGTCGAACCGTGATTCTCCGGGAGTCCGCCAGCGATCGAGATAAGTTTGAAGAGTGAGGGCCGTCCTTCGATGACATACACCCCGGGACTCCGGATCGCCCCCTGGATGAAGAACGTCCGGCTGTTATACTGCTTGACGGAGACATAGACTTTGGGATCGCGCAGATAACGCCCCCGGAGGCCATCTGCGATCAGCGTGGTCAGTTCTTCCGTCGTCTTGCCGACGACGCTGACCGAACCGAGGTACTTCAGCGGAAGTGTCCCGGATTTATTTACCCGGTAGTTGCCTGAAAGTTCCGGAGCATCTTCAATGATCACCTCGACAACATCGCTTGGCGCCAATTTATAGTCATCATCTCCTGAAACCAGCACCGTTCCCGGAGGTCTACCCACGGTGTTCATTGGGGCCTCTTCCTTTGATTCGGTCCTTGTCGTGCCAGGCTTTGCCCGACCCGACCGCGAGTTCTCATTCTGAGCCTGAACCAGACCAGTAAATAGCACTCCGACTACGACGACTATTGACAGAAGTTTCGCCGCCGTTGAAAAAACTATCCGATTGAATTTCATGACCAGACCTCCATATCGAGCAGCGTCAGGCGATCCTCTTCGACTATTCTGGCCGACGAGATCAGCCCATTGCTGACACGACGGTTCATCGACGAATAACCTATCCGCCAGATGACCATCGAAAGTGTCAGAAAGAGCAGGCTGTTCGAGATCAGCTGCAGATTGAAATCAAAGAGGCTGTGAACAAGCATTGCAAACACCCCGCCAGTGCAGCCGATGGCAAGACTGGCCAGGACCGGATCGGGGTGATTTATCGCCCGGCGAGCATACCTCACCAGCAATAAGAGAAAGGCGATAACAGCGATAGCGCAGATGATGCCACCATCGGCCAGCACCTGAAGATAATCGTTGTGAGCCTGTCCGACGAGATGAAAGCGGTCGCGCTGGCTATAGAGTGGATAGGCCGTCTGGTAGGCGCCCAGCCCGACTCCGAAAAGCCAGTTTGCACGGATCATCCGAACGGTGTCGGACCAGATGAACCCACGGCTCTGGTAGAGAGCGGCGCCAGCCGCAGAGGAGTTCGCCGAATCCTCTTCCCTCACGAGCGATGAATCGACTCCAAGTCGCTCGATTACCCCATCAGCACCAACCCATATTACACCGATCGAGATCGTGACGATGATCACGAGCGCCGCCAGAAACCGTGAAATCATTAGCGGAAAACGTCGCGGTGCATCGACGGCAGTCAATCCACTCGTCCCCATCACTGAGGGGCGCAAGCCAAGCAAGACGACAAGCATCAAGCCCGAGAGCAGACTCAACATTCCGCCGCGCGAAAGCGAGACGATCGTCGCAATCCCCATCATCACCGTTGCAAATCCATTGATCAATCCCATCTCACCACGAACCGTCCTCGTTACGACGAGCGCGAGCGGAATCGGGGCCAGCATCTCGACGTACCCGGCGAAATGGTTGTGGTTGACGAATGAACCGAATGGATGTGACGGCGTCAGTGATGGTTGAAATATCCAGAAATATCGGCCATTCCAACTAAAATAGTTTATCAGGGAGAAGACGGAATAGATCAGACCAAAGGCGATCAGGAAATTTCTGAGCCCGAGCAGGCGATGACGGCTCCCAATCAGATTGCCCATCATAAAAGTGGCGACAAGCAGGATGGCTACCACTTCGACCACCTGCCAGGTTACCTCCGGGTCCATCGAGAGTGTCCAGTGGCGACCAAGTGAATCGACACGCGGTATCGCCTGGAAAAGCCCGTAGCCAAGCGGGATCAGCATCGGCAGCAGCGGCAATGGAAAGATCAGGCGGAACTCGCGAACAAAAAACGACTTGATACCCCAGATGAGGAAGAGCAGTATCACGATCAGACTAAAAAGCGCGACTGCCCAATACTCGACCGTCCCGAAAGCGAGCGCGGTCAGGGCGATCAGTGAGAAAAGGAGGTTCTTTATCACCCGATCAAGTCGGGCCAGAAATGAGGGATCGAGATCGAGAACGTCCGCACTTCCCCGATAGCCACTTTGGTAGCCACTGGGGTAGCCACTGGGGTAGCCACTGGTTTTCCTGTGTCTTGTCATCGCTCAATCATTCCGGTTTCAGGAGGCAATTCACGAAGCGTCAGGTCGTCAAACCAGACCGAGCCGCGCGTCGGATCGTCGTAGCTAAACTTTGGGATTCGGATAATGGCGAGATGCTTCGGTCGATCATCCGCCGGAGCGACAAATTGAAAGGATGCCCGCTGCCATCCATCAACTGAACCGGTGGGAACTGGAAGCGAAGAGGCAACCGTCTCCGCCCCGCTCATTATCGCGACCCGCGGCCCCTCTGGTGTCTGAAGATCACGTGTGCGGTAGCTGAACTCCAACTGGTATCTCCCGCCAGGTCGCAGGTATATCGGTTGCCGTACTTGATCGCGGAGGGTCGTCGTATCGTGCCCAACGAAGGAGAGCCGGAGGGAGCGCTGGCCATTTCCGGCACTAATTGCGTCAATTCCTATTCTGGCGTAGATCGAGGGCGCGAAACGCCAGTCGAAGTACTCGGCGATCTTCGGGCGGTCGAGTGTATCAACTGTATCAAGGTAGGTTTCAAGCTCGAAATTGCCATTCCAGATCCCGGCAACCGTCGCCGCTCCCTGCTCGGTCATCATATCCGCCCAGAGCTGACGGGCGGCTGATATTGCCCCCGCCGCAACGAGCTGTGAAATCAACCAGTCAGTCTTCGCCGACCGCAGACGAGCCGACCGGTCGATCGACCGAAAGAGCTCGAAGGCCTGATCTGGCAACGAACGGTCAAACAGGTACCGAACCAGGATCAGTTGCGCCGTCGTATTGTCGACTGCCAGTTCACGAAGGGGATCGATGTTCCCGCCCGAGACCTGCCAGAGCATGTCGTAGATCTGCAGGTAGAGATCATCGCTCGAGAGCGCAGCCCGGCGAAGCATCGGTATCGATTCACCGACCCGTCCCTGCCTGAGCAGCAGGTTGCCCAGCGCCCAGTTGGCGCGGGTATAATTTGGGGAGAGATTGACCGATTTTCGCAGAGCCTGCTCGGCTCCCGCTTCATCGCCACGCATTTCGAGGATCGTGCCAAGCACCTGTTGCGCCCTGTAATCCCAGAGCCAGTGATTGACCGCGGCCCGTGCGTGGAACTCAGCGTCGTTGAGCGCACTCTCATTCGCGGTCACCTCCGAGAGATGGAGCAACGCGAGGCGCAGATTTAGTCGGGGAGAGTTCGGGATGCTGCGGTAAAGCGAGTCGAGCGCCGCCTTGTTGAGCTCAAACCTGGTGTCAGAGATGAAACGGATGCTCAGATTATGCCAGACGAGGAGGGACATTGCGGCAGTCAGAGCCAGAACTAGCAATAAC
>JBEIMN010000384.1:0-3909 GCA_040378705.1 Acidobacteriota bacterium | reverse complement strand
GATCGACAACGTCGTCGCGGCTCTCGCACTCCGGAGGCTCGGCCGCCGGGCCAAGGCGGAGAAGGTGATCGCGAGCATCAGGGCCACCCCGAACATCACCCGACTATCCCTGCCAAGTTGGGCGTTGGTGATCCTCGCCGGCCAATCAGGAAGGGAACTCGCTCTCCCGGACTCTCCCGGACTCTCCCGGACTCTCCCGGACTCTGCCGGACTCTGCCGGACTCTGCCGGACTCTGCTAGATACCGGCTATCGTGTCATCAGGGAATGGAGAGGGCTCCAGCAGGATAAGCGGATGCGTGGCAAAAAGTTCGGCGTTTTCAGTCAATGATGGCTGACTCAAAACTGAGAGCGCCGGTCACGCAAAGCGAAAAAGTAGAGCCCCGCGCCAACAAATGGTACAAGAATGATCGCGATCAGGACGGCACTCGTCGCCCAGTCGCGCCGCGTTCGGAAAACATCCCGAACCGCGGCCAGACTGAGAAGCCCGTATGCCAACCAGAGAATATTCTTCATTACGAATACCAGTTACGAGAAAGCCCCGGATCAGCCTCAGGCACCCAGCTTCGTCCGAACAAGCTGATTGATGACCTTGCCATCGACCGGCTGTCCGGCAAGCTTCGCCATGACCGCTTTCATCACCGCGCCCATCTCCTTTGGAGAGGTCGCCCCAATCTCTGCAATCGCCTCGTCGACCAGTCGGGCAATCGTCGCCTCGTCAACCGCCGCCGGAAGATAGGACTCGATCAGCCCGATCTCAGCCAGCTCCTTATCCGCCAGATCGGTCCGGCCGACCTGCAGATACTGCTCCGCACTGTCCCGACGCTGCTTGACCAGCGTCTGGAGAATCTTCATCGCCTCCGCATCATCGAGCGGCGCCATCTTGTCGATCTCCTTATTCTTCAGGGCCGTCTTAACCATTCGAAGCGTCGACAGGCGATCGGCATCCCGGCTCTTCATCGCCTCTTTCAGATCCTCGTTTATCCGTTCCAGGAAATTCATCAAAATACCCCTCTGATCGTATTAACATTGTCTTTTAACATCTGGTCACATCTGGTCTCATCTGGTTAGGGCGTTGAGCAGATTCCACTTCAACCTGCAGTCCACACCCCGCGGTCACTTGCACCCGTGGCCTTTTCATTGACCCGATGTCCGGCAGACTTCGACCAAAACTTGTACCTTTGTTGTTATAGGACGATGGCGCAACCCTGTCAAATATGCTCTCCAGCCCAACCACTGGCCACTCCGTCATCGTCTCCGTAGTCAGGCCCGTCACCTGGAGCTCACCTGGAGGCCGCATTCTGACCCTCCCGCCCTCATAACGCATTTTGCCGCAATGTCCCGACTGCAATCTTGACGCCCGTAATGTCCGGAATTGTAGGCGGTTGCGCCATTTTAGGAAATTTGTTACCCTGCGATATCTGGATTTCTGCAGAGATTAAGCATGCTGACGCAGCGTAAGCGAAAGTGGCGAAATTGGTAGACGCACCAGACTTAGGATCTGGCGCCTGACCGGCGTGGGGGTTCGAGTCCCCCCTTTCGCATCGACAGGACCCATTTAAGTTCGTGCCGGGTCGTAGTTATATTTGTAATCAACCAGGCGCGCCCTGGCAGGTCCGAACCAGCCCGTCAGGTGTGAAAATTTCGGAATCATCGGCACTGATTACGGCCATAAGGACGCCGCCCCCGGATGGCTCCGGATTTACAACCAAGCCGGATTTACAACCAAGAAAGGTGAAGACACGTTGAAACTCGAAGTTGCTGTTACGGATGTTTCGCCATCCCACAAGGAATTGACCATTGAAGTTCACGCTGACGATGTAAAGGCCGAATTCGAAAAGACCTATCTTGCCTATACTCGCCACGTCAAGGTTCCCGGGTTCCGGCCGGGCCGCGTCCCACGCAGCGTGATCAAGCAGCGCTTCAGTAAGGATATCAGGGGTGAGGTTCTCTCAAACCTGCTTCCTCACGCCCTCAGTCATGCCATCCAGGACCACAAGATCCGCGCGGTCGGCGAACCGGATATCAATCCTGATGAGATTACCATCAGCGACGGGGAACCGCTCCGCTTCAAGGCCGGGATCGACGTCGTCCCGGATTTCGAGATCCACGACCACAAGGGGGTCAAGCTGACACGCCGTGTCGTCAGGGTCACCGACGAGGACGTCAACAAGCTGATCGATTACTGGCGTGAGTCATCAGCCGAGTTCGCTCCGGTCGAGAACCGTCCATCGCAAAATGGTGATTTCGTTTCGGTCAACCTTGTCGGGAAGTTCATCAACGAGGTCGAAGAGCCGGAAGCAGAAGCTCCGGAAGACCTGAAGTCGGACGATGTCGAGATCGAGATTGGCGGCCAGGGAGTTCAGGATGATTTCAACACCGCCCTGACCGGTGTTATCCCCGGCGATACCCGCGAGTTCCGCGTCGCCTATCCGGCCGATTTCACCTCGAAGGGTCTCGCCGGAAAGACGCTCGACTTCACCGCCAGCGTCATTGCCGTTCGGATCAAGGAGCTGCCCGAACTGACCGATGAGATTGCAAAAGAGTTTGGTCCCTACGATGGAATCGAAGATATGCGCTCCAAGGTGCGTGAAAACCTGCTCAAACAGTCGGAGACCCGCGCCGATAACCGGGTGAAGGACGACCTGATCACTTCGATCATCACCGAATACAATTTCGAGATTCCAACAAAAATTCTTAAAAAACAGCGTGAGTCGCGCTCCCAGCAGTTCATCCATCGTATTATCAACAGCGGCCTCCCGATGGAGCAGCTGATGAATATCGACATCAAAAAGGAGCTCAAACGGATCGAACACCAGGTTGAGCGTGAACTGCGGGCGAGCATCGTCTTCGAGCGGATCGCCGATAACGAGGGTCTGACGGTAACCGAGCCGGAGATCCATGCTGAAATTTCCGCCCGTGCCGCCGCCGCCGGTACCACCGAAGCCGAAATTATCGAGCGCTTGACAAAGGATGATGCCCTTTCTAGTATCGAATTCAGTGTTTTGCACAATAAGACGCTGGAACACCTTCTCGCCGCCGCGGAGGTTACGGTCGAAGAGGTTTCGGCCGAAGAGGCAGCCAAATACGAAGAGATCGCCGATGAGATCGCTACCGAGGATGAACCGGATGATGTCGCCGATGGCCCTGAACGCCTCGGGGATGGTCTTGAAACCCCGGCCCCGCCGGCAGGCAATGAGTCCGATGAGTAAGGGAGAGATCTCCCGTTGAATCGGTACTATATTCGGTACTATTTTAAGATTTGCAACTTATGATAAATCCACAATCACATCTTGTTCCCATGGTCGTCGAGCAGACAGCGCGCGGTGAGCGTGCGTTCGACATCTATTCGCGCCTGCTCAAGGACAATATCATCTTCATCGGCACCCCAATCGACGACACCGTCGCCAATCTGGTGGTCGCACAGATGCTCTTCCTGGAATCCGAGGATCCCGACCGCGAGATCTCACTCTATATCAATTCGCCGGGCGGCTCAGTAACCGCTGGTATGGCGATCTATGACACAATGCAGTTTGTCCGCTGCCCGGTAACGACCTTCTGCATCGGCCAGTGCGCGTCAATGGCGGCAGTACTACTTGCGGCTGGAACCAAGGGACGACGCTTCGCCCTCCCCAATTCGAGGATTCTGATCCACCAGCCCTCGGCTGGCGGCATCTCCGGCCAGGCGACAGATATCAAGATCGCGGCCGAGGAGATCCTTCGACTCCGCGAACGGCTTAACGAAATCCTCTCCTTTCACACCGGACAAGCGGTCGACCAGATCGAACGTGATGTCGAGCGTGACCGTATCATGAGTGCCAGCCAGGCAAAGGACTATGGCCTGATCGATCAGGTCATCAAGCACAGGGAATAATAATCCGGATGGGTGTGGCAACAACCGTGTCCCGCTT
>JBEIMN010000383.1:0-3923 GCA_040378705.1 Acidobacteriota bacterium | reverse complement strand
TGAATCGGCATCCAGAGCCGCTGCGTGTACTGAAGAAACGCGACGAGCGTTCCGATCGTCATCGAGCCACGTATCACCTGTCCGCCACCATTCCAGACAATCGTCGCGATTCCGATCGAGGATATCAGGCTGACCAGCGGATAGAAGACGGCGTAATAGAATATCGTGTCGATATTGGCCTGCCGATGCGCAGCGTTGATCTCCGTAAACTGGTTCATCGCCTTCTCTTCCCGGTTGAAGAGCTGGACAACCTGTGCGCCGGAGAGGTGCTCCTGTGTAAAGGCGTTGAGCCGCGCGATCCTCGCCCGAACCTGATTGAAACCCTCCCGTGCGCCGCGCCTGAACCAGGCGGTCGCGGCGATCAGCAGCGGCACGACCAGGAGCGAGACCAGCGCCAGCCGCCAGTTGAAATAGAACATCATGCCAAGCGCCCCGGCGATCAGCACCAGATCGCCAAGGATCTCGACCAGCCCCGAGGTGAAGAGCTCGTTGAGGGAGTCGACATCGGTGGTCAGCCGTGTGATCAGCCGCCCAACCGGATTCCGGTCGTAAAACGCGATTTCAATCCGCTGCAGACGGGCGAAGAGCTGCTGCCGCAGGTCGTACATCACCCGCTGCCCAATCGTATTGAGCAGCAATGTCTGAAAATATCCGACACTGAGCATCACCACCAGCGAGCCAAGATAGGCCAGTGCAAGGTAGAAGACGCCTCTCATCGCCGCCTCGAGCGGCATCGCCCCCGCCGCTGCCGGCGTGACAAAAGAATCGATCGCCATCTTGTTGAGCAACGGCCCAAGCTGGCGGACCAGGCTCAACCCGACCGTCAGGAGCAACGCGATGATGACCAGGCGACTGTATGGCCGCAGATAGCTGAAGAGTCTCTTCGCGACCAGCGAATCAAGGATCTTCTCTGACTTCTCTTCTTCGTTATTATTTTCTTTCGCCATTCGTGGGATTCTCTTCGCTTTAGCTCGCGGCCAGCTCCTCTTCCAGCATCTGTCGCTCGAAGAGATCGGTGTAGATTCCATTCATTGCCATCAGCTCGGCGTGCGAGCCACGTTCGACAATGCGCCCCCGATCGAGGACGCAGATCAGATCGGCGTGCTGCACCGTCGAGATCCGGTGGGCGACGATGAGTGATGTCCGCTCACGCATTACATTACGCAATCGCGACAGGATTCGCTCTTCGGTGTAGGTGTCGACAGCCGAGAGCGCGTCGTCAAGGATCAGAATTCGTGGCTGACGCAGCAGCGCGCGCGCAATCGCTGTCCGCTGCTTCTGGCCGCCCGAGAGCGTTATTCCACGCTCGCCCAGGACGGTCTCGTATTGCCGCGGAAAATCTCGCACATCGTCTGCAAGCCCGGCCACCTCCGCCATCTCCTCGATCTGCGCCGGCGTCGCACTCTCGACACCAAAGGCGATATTCTCAGCGAGCGTCTCGCTGAACAGAAATGTCTCCTGCGGAACATAGCCGATGTTGCGGCGAAGCGTGGTCAGTGGTATCTCACGGATCGGGCGGTCATCGATCAAAACCGTGCCCGGATCAGCGTCAATCAGCCGGGGCACCAGGTTCATCAGTGTCGACT
The DNA here is from genome assembly GCA_040378705.1 of Acidobacteriota bacterium. Classification (GTDB taxonomy): domain Bacteria; phylum Acidobacteriota; class Blastocatellia; order RBC074; family RBC074; genus CAIOZW01. The sequence continues at coordinate 2,337 of JBEIMN010000383.1, read as the reverse complement.
TGCCCGAACCGGTCCGCCCGATGAAGGCCACTGTCTGGCCAGGCTCGATGACGAGATCGATTCCATCGAGTACCGGCGGAGATTCCGGACCGTATCGAAAGGTCAGCTTCCGAAACTCGATCTTTCCGCGCAATTCTGCGCCAGTCTCGAGCAGGTCAGGAACCGTCTTCTGCTGATCGGCAATCGTCGGATCAATCTCCATCACCTCCTGCATCCGCTTCAGACTGGCCGTTCCACGCTGAACCAGATTGGTCACGTACCCCATGGCGATCAGCGGCCAGATCAACTGCTCGAGGTAAAGATTGAAGGCCGCGAACTCGCCAAGAGTCATCCGCCCCTGCGCGGCTTCACGGCCACCAACCAGCAGAATGACCGCAAAACCGATCCCGATCAGAAACTGCATCAGCGGATAAAAGGCCGCCGAGAGTCGGACGAGACTCAGATTACGATCGACGTACTGGCGGTTGAGCAGGGCAAACTCATCCTGCTCGAAACGCTCGCGGCTGTAGGCGCGGACAACCCGGACACCGGTCAGATTCCCTGCGCCCGGGCGGTGATCTCCGAAAAAAACTCCTGAATCTTCTCGAAACGAATGTGGATCCGATGACCAAAATATTTTACCGTCAGCGAGACAAGCGGCATTGTCAGCAGAAGAATCAGCGTCAGCCGAGGGCTGATTCTAAACATTATTGGCAGAGTCACCAGGCATCGCAGGAGCGTCTGCTCGCTGTACATTATCGCCGGGCCCACAATCTGACGCACGGCCCCCAGATCGTTGGTCGCCCGAGCCATGAGGTCTCCGATGCGACGGTTCTGATAGAATTCGAGCGGGAGCCGCTGCAGGTGGGCATAAAAATCCTGGCGCAGATCGAACTCGATGTAGCGTGACATATTAATCAGTGTCCGCCGCTGGAGGAAGAGGAAGATCCCGCTAATGATACTCGTTCCGATGACGATCGAGACCGACCGGCCAAGTTTGCCGTAGGTGACACCGCCCACCTTCAGTTCATCGATCGCCTGGCCGACATAGCGCGGGACGAGGACACCGAAACTGACCGAGGCGACGACGTACAACGTTCCGAGAAACAGTTGCCATCGGTATTTCCGAAAGTAGAAAAAGAGCCATTCACGGCCGGTGCTGAAACGATGTTCATTCATTGAAAGGGTTTCCTCGATCTACATCAGGGGCGACGTCAGGGGCCATCAGGGTGCGGACAATGAGGCCGATTCCCCCCGCGAGCAGTGAGAACATAACGAGAGTTCGGAGGAGGCTGGCCGGTCGAAAATATATTTCGAGCGAGTCCAGTACTCCAAGAACCATCAGCAGCAGTCCGAGAAGGGTCAGCAGAATACCCGATCGCGAACGACCATTGAAGAACAGTATCGCAATGCCGAACAGAAACGGCAGCAGCGTAAGTCCGAACATACTGTGGCCGCGAAACAACCAGAAGCTGCTCTGTACGGTGACCTGTGTGGTGAGGAGCCAGGACCCGGCCCCAACCATCAGCAGCCCGGCCATGAACCGACCAGCCACGCCAGTGGACCTGCCAGCTCCAGCGCCGAAATCTCCGGAGAACTTTCCGGCGCGGTCATCGACTGTCAAATTTTCCTGTTCTTGCTTTTGCATCCGAGATCCTCCAGAAAATCGACCAGAAATTCGACCCAAAATTCGACATTCAAATTGTCGCAACTTACTGATTGTACCGGTGTGGGAAGCGTATCTCAACCTTGCCGGATTTTACTGATCTGCGATAGTCTCTCCGAATGAACAGAGAGCTGAGATTTGACGAACTTGTCGCCGCGGCGACCGCCTGCCAGCGGTGTGAACGGATGCAGGAGCGGAAGGCAGTGATTGGTCCCCTCAACGGGACGATCCATCCACGACTGCTGATGATTGCCGAAGCGCCGGGACGGAACGGCGCCGACCGGACGCGGCGGCCGTTTGACGGTGACAGCTCAGGTGCGAACTTCGAGCAGCTACTCGCCTCGATCGGGCTGCGACGCGAAGAGATCTTCATCACCAACACCGTCCTTTGCAGTCCGCGCAAAGCGAGTGGCGCGAACGACAAGCCGACGCGGCGCGAGATCTCCAACTGTTCAAACTTTCTCGCCCGGCAGATCGAGCTGCTCGACCCGCCGGTAATCGTGACCCTCGGCGCGGTCGCGCTCGATGCGCTGAAAGCGATCGCCCCACACCAATTGACACTCCGTGATGACGCGGCAACCATCAATCATTGGCACGAACGGTTGCTCGTTCCACTTTACCACCCAAGTCCGCAGGTCATCATCACCGTCCGTAATCTCGATCAGCAGAAGCGTGATTACCGTGTTCTTCTT
>JBEIMN010000382.1:0-3926 GCA_040378705.1 Acidobacteriota bacterium | reverse complement strand
CGCCGCCAAGAACGCCATGCTGCTCGAAGCCCGAGGTTTCGTTGACCGATTCAAGGTCGAGAACAAGCGCGCGCGACCTGTTTTTGCGCAGTCCGTTGACGGAGAGCGTGTTGAGACCGAGCGCCTCCGTATCATCGGAGATACCTGCGGCACCGATGACACGAATTTTGACCCCGGGAAGGATGAGTTTTTCGAGTTGATAGCGTTTAACGGCCGCTTTGGAGATGACGCTCGAGCTCGCTCCGGTATCGATGATGAAATTGAGTGGACGGTCAACCCCGGGCAGGCTGGTCTCAGTGCTGGCGAGTCCGCCACTGGTCGAGCGGATCGGCACCTCATAGCCGTCGTCAAGAACCCGCGGAGTGGCGAGCTGCCCAGCGGCCACGCCTGCCGCTGGAACACCAAAGGGGTCACTAAGCTCAATCGACCGCGCTACCGTACCTGAGACGGCAGCGTTTTCCGGACTGGCCGGTGTCTCGGGAATCGGAGTCCGATCGAGTGTAAGCTGGCGTGCCCGATAATCGAGAATCATGGCAAAATTCGAGAGGATCGAAAGTCCAAGGTAACCATCGGCACGCTCCGACTCCGGGGTCTCCGGCGAGGTGTAGACTGTTCGGATGTAGATTGGAACCATATCGATTCTGGCTTCACCGATGGCGAGGCTGTCGAGCAGCCCGTAGATGATCGGGAAGGTGCCGCTGCCGCCGATCGCGCGCGCGTTACCGCCTCGCGCAACCGGTTTGAGTCCTAACCGCTCAGCGGCACGATCAGAGATGACCGTCAGGCTTGCTCCGGTATCGATGATGAAGCGGAGCGGCCCCTTGCCATTGATCATGACGTTGATCATCGGACGGTAGTTGACCATCTCGAATGACAATGTCGTCAACTCCCGTCCGGCAGTACGATGAATCCGTGTCGTTCCGAGGTAGCGGTAAAAATCGATCAGCCCGCGGATCCGGGCGCGACGTTCGGCGTCTGTCTTCGGTGATACCTCGAGGAAACGCTGGAAGGCGTCGGCGGCCTCGTTATAGTACTCGAGCCTTGAACAGGTTCTGGCGAGTGAAATGTAGTAGTCGGGCTCTGACGGATCGAGCTGGACCGCACGGCGGAGGCCGGCGTAGGCGTTGCGCGTCCGATTCTCGTAGTACTCGATATCCGAGAGTCCGGCGATGGCGAGCGCTTCCCGATCACTCAGCCTGACGGCGGTATAGAGTGATTCGATCGAGGTTCGGAAGTCTCCGGAACGGAGAAGCGCGGTTCCAAGAAGCGTATGCGCACGCGAGTTGAGCGGATCGGCGGAGATGACACGCGCCGCATTCTCGTATGCCTCCTGAAACCGGTTCAGCTTGATCTGTGTAAAACTAAGGCCGAGCAGGGCCTGCCGATCGGACTGATCCCGCTCGACCACCTGGCGATAGAGCGCCTCGGCCGATGAGAAATTGGCCTGTCGCACCTCCTTTTCGGCCTGTCTGATCAGTTTGGACCGCGATTGTGCATTGACCTCCACCGACATCAGTGTGAATGTCAGCAGCATCACGATCGGAAAACAAACAGCTGGCTTTCGGAGAATATCGCGCATACTAGTCAACCCCATTTTCATACTTCAGGCGCTATTTCAGGATTACGCCGGTCTTATTCGACCAGAAGAGCAGATCCAGTTCATCAAAATCGATTCCAATCTCGGCGGCAAACCCCTTCATCCGTTGCTCGATCGCAAGGTATCGCTGCCGTGTCGCCGGTGGTTTTGTCTGTGAGAGCTGATCGACCACCCGCAGTTCGTGCAGAGTGCGCAGGATGTGCTTATCGAGGATCGCATAGCCACGATAGCCAATATTGCGCAGATAATGGCTCGCCTCCTTGTAGCCGATTCCCTTGATCCCTGGGGTCCGTGCGAAATAGTCGCGGCGCGCCTCGTGATCGGACCCAAAGGAGTCTAGCTTTTCGCGGAGGCGAAGTCCGCAATCGGATCGGAGCCAGTCGCGTGTCGTGACGACATATCCGGAGCGTGCTCGTGGGAAACGGTGCGCCCCGGTAAGCGCCTGCCTGAGCTGCTCGTGTGTACCACGCTTCAACAGACGTCTGACACGGACGACCGAAGTCTCACCCATCCGCGCACTCGCTCCGGCGGTAAAGATGCAGTAGACCAGCTCTTCGAAGAGACGTGCGTCGTCACCCGCGCGTCCGATCGCCGCAAAATCGGCCATTCTCGCCTGGATCTCCTGCTGTTTCAGCCGATAGCCGGCCCGCAAAATTTCGATCTCGTTCTCCATGATTCCCGGTTATTCTGTCGGCGTGACTGACGCAATTTGATTGTAGAAGCCGATTTCCTTCGGTGTCAATCGGTGATTTCGATGATTCACGGCACCTCGGAGTGTAGCCGCCAGAATTGACGCGGATCAAGTCGGCACATACAATCACGATTCCATTGCGCCACCGGCACCAGCGCGTGAATCTCCTGATTTATCGGTGTATCGGTGTGCGTGGTGAGAGAAGCAAATAATCATAGTTGGCATAATGGGCCTGGGAATACCTGCAACCGGTATTCCACGATTTCAGCTGTATCGTCAGCTGGCCGTATATTTTTGCCGAAGATTCGGCGTGCGGAGATACTGGAGCGAATAGAAATGAAGAAGGTGAAAAAGATTGGTCAGCAGCGTGTTGGAGCTTCACGCCGGCACTTTCTGACTGTGGCCGCCGGGACAGGGCTCTCCGCCGGTCTGAGTCGGGTTCTGGCCGGGGGGGTGGCCAGGGACGTGATTAGTGCCGTGAGCCCACAGCAGATAATCAATGGGCCAGTAATCAGGGGAAAGGAACGCCTTATTGTCCGTTCGCTCCGCCCTGAGGATCTCGAGACTCCGGTATCACTGCTCAACAGCTGGCTGACGCCAAACGATCTGTTCTATGTTCGCCACCATTCGTATGCTCCTACGATCGACGAAGCGGCCAGTCGGAGCTGGACAGTCCGGGTCGACGGTGAGGTCGAGACGCCACTAACGATCACGCTCGATGAATTGAAGAAGCTTCCGCGGGCAACCGTCACCGTAACGCTCGAATGCGCCGGCAATGGACGTGCCTTCCACGATCCACCCGTAGCCGGGATTCAGTGGGAGAAGGGGGCGGTCGGTACGGCACGCTTTACGGGGGCGCGGCTCTCCGACCTGCTGAAACGGAGTGGCGTCAAATCTTCAGGTAAATATGTCCTCTTCGACGGGGCTGACAAGCCAATCAGCAGCATGCCGGATTTTCAGCGTAATGTGCCGCTGGACAAGGCGCTCCACCCGGACACGATCCTGGCCTATGAGATGAACGACCAGACACTGCCGGCGCTCCACGGCTATCCGCTGCGAGTGGTCGTTCCGGGATGGGAGGGGGCGTATGCCGTCAAATGGCTGAATCACATCAGTATCATTGAAAAGGAGCACGACGGATTCTTCGTCAAAACCGCCTATCGTTATCCGAACATCCGAGTCGCGCCGGGCGCAACTGTTCCACCAGAGAATATGCTGCCAGTTAGCCGGCTGGTGGTGAAATCGCTGATCAATTATCCGTTGGATGGAACGACTCTGCCAGCTGGGAAGGTCCGTATATCCGGGTTTGCCTGGGCGGGCGATATCGGAATTCGAAGGGTCGAGGTCTCGCTCGACCACGGAGAGACCTGGGTTTTGGCGCGACTTGGGCGGGAGAAGGTCAAATACGCCTGGCAGTCGTTCGAGCATGAATTCAACATTTCCACGCCGGGATCGTACCTGTTGATGGCCAGAGCCACGGACGATCAGGGGCGGATGCAGCCGGTCGCCCCGCACTGGAACCCATCCGGATACCTCTGGAATGTGATCGATCGGGTGAGGGTAAATGTCAATATCTAAAATGACGGGGGCTAGAATGACGGGGCTTAGATTAGCTGGCGGGTTATGGATAAAAAGGTG
>JBEIMN010000381.1:0-3939 GCA_040378705.1 Acidobacteriota bacterium | reverse complement strand
TTGACGAAGGTCTGCCTAGAAGCCGGCTGAAGAAGCAACTGCAGATCCTTGGTCAGGTTGCCGCGCTGAACCGTTCCGCGCAAAACCGCCTCCCGCGCCTGATGTCCGATCGCTTCCCGTGCCACCGAGGTTCGGAAAGACTTGGTCGTCGCAAGTAGGTATACGGCCTCGAGCCAGCTCGTCTTGCCCTGTGCGTTCGCCCCATGGATGATATTTAGCCCGGCCGAAAATTGGATCGCACCGTTCAGATTCCGAAAATCGATTGCTTCGAGGCGAATCAGACGCATAACTGTTATTTTAACACGAAGATCGCGACCATCGGTCGCCAGACATTCCAGCCGTGTCCCAGACCGGCAGCTCAAGTGTCGAGGGATCCAAGGGCATCGATCAATCGCTGGTGAATTCCATCGAATCCGCCGTTGGACATGATCACCACGACATCTCCCGAGCTGAGTTCGGTCACGAGGTGATCGACGATCGCGGCTGCCCCTTCGATCGACCAGGCATCCTTCCCCTCCCGGCGCAGATCATCGATCAGACGCGGAACCGAGAGTTGATCATCCGTCGCCAACCGGTGCGATTCAAAAATCGGAGCGATCACCACCTTCGCCGCCGGCGCGAAAGATGTCGGGTAGTCGGCCTGAAAGACGCTCTTTCTGGTCGTCCAGGAGCGTGGCTCGAAGACCGCAACCAACCGCCGACCGGGATAACGCTGCGCAATCCCAAGCAACGTCTCACGAATCGCCGTCGGGTGATGCGCGAAGTCGTCGATCACCGTCACGCCCCCAACGACCGCCCGGACCTCCATGCGCCGCCTCACACTCCGGAAAGTCGCGAGCGCCTCGGTGACTGCGGCACGCGAAATTCCCAGCACCTCCGACGCCGCAATCACGGCGAGACAGTTTCGGACGTTGAATGCGCCAGCCAGCGGCGTCCTGATCACGCCCCATTCACGCCCCTCACAATGGACCGTGAAGCGCGTCTCCTCCGCCTGATAGTCGATCTGCTCCGCCCGCCACTTCGCCTCTCCACGATCGATCCCGAAACTCTCGACCCCGCACCAGACCCCCTGCGGCGCCACCGGATTGGCAACGACCTCGCGGACGACCTCCGAATCCCAGCCGGCAATCAACCTCCCCCCGGAGGGAATCAGGTTGATCAGCAGCCGAAATGACCGCTTCACCTCCTCAAGCGAGGCGTAGATGTCCGCGTGGTCGAACTCTATATTATTGATAATCACCAGATCCGGCAGGTAATGCAGAAATTTCGGCCCCTTGTCGAAGTAGGCGGTATCGTACTCGTCCCCCTCGATCGCAAAGTGGCCCGAATCGGTCACCTTGAAACTCGCCCCGAAGTTCTCCGCCACCCCGCCAATCAAAAATGCGGGATCAAGCCCGCCAACCTCCATCGCCCAGGCGAGAATCGAGGTCGTCGTCGTCTTCCCGTGCGTCCCGGCAACGACAGAGCTGTGCCGTCCGCGAATGAACTGCTCGCGGATCACCTCCGGCATCGATGCACAGCGAAGCTTCCGGTCGAGCGCTGCCTCGATCTCCGGGTTGCCGCGCGAGGTCGCGTTTCCGATCACCACGACATCCGGAACCGGATCGAGATTCGCCGCCGAATAACCCTCGCGGGTCTCGATCCCAAGCCGCTTCAGCTCATCACCCATCGGCGGATAAAAGGCCTTGTCAGACCCTGTCACCCGGTGCCCCTTCGCTTTGAGCATCCCTGCCAGCGAACCCATCGCCGTCCCGCTGACCCCGATCAGGTGAAAATGGCTCGTCATGCTGTTCCTTTCCTCCTATCCACAATTAAGTAGCAACGATCATGCTAATCATCCACGGCCAGCCTCGGCCATCCACGGCGAAATTATACCCCACCAATCCGTCAAATCAGGCCAATCTGGCCAGTCTGGCCATTCCAATTGAAAAACAATCGTCGATCGGCTAAATTTCTGATTCGATGAATCAGAAACGCCGCCAATTTATCGCCGGTTCCCTGCTCATTGCCGGCCCCCTCACCTCGATCGCCGCCGGCGACTCACCCGCTGCTGCTCAGGATATCACCGTTCGCGGCCGAGCCATCTGCCTGACTGAAGAACTTGAACGACTTTACGGCGTGATCTCCGACTGCGATGATCGCGGCCACCTCTACGCCATCAGAACGGCCGACGGCAAGACCTATCCACTTCTCCCTGTCGACACCGCCGCCGCCGTCTGGATGGATGATCGCTACCGACAGCGCGAACTCAGCGTCATCGCACGCATCTTCCCACAGGGCCCTCACCTCGAAGTGATCAAGTTCCAATCCTGGAAAAACGGCCAGCTCCACGACCTCGACTACTTTTGCGATGTCTGCATGATCTCAACCCACAAACCAGGCCCCTGCGAATGCTGCCAGGATCCGGTCGTCTTCCGCGAACGTATCTCACAATAGCGCCCAATCCGCGACGGCCAGTTTCTTTACTTTTTCAACACAAAATCTCAACAGAATTGAACCTGACAAACCTGTCAGGTTTAACCTGAATATGGTACCCTTCGCTTTGTTTTAATGAATACGGTGGAATTGAATGTAATTAATGCAATTTAAATGACAGTCTATCGAAACCGATGAAGATAACGGCACAGGAAGAGTACGGATTGCGATGCATCCTGCAATTGGCGCGCGAGCAGGGCAATATGGAGCTTGGCGGAGCGATGCAGGTTCGTGACATTGCAGAACGTGAAGGATTGTCGGTCGCCTATGTCGAAAAGATCCTCTGGACGCTCAGCCGGCGTGGAATCGTCGAGAGTGTCCGCGGACCAAAGGGCGGTTATCGGCTCATGCGGCCATCGGCGGAGATATCGATCGGCGAGGTGATGCGCGTGCTGGGAGGAATGCCCTCGCAGGAAGAGATCTGCTCACAATTTACCGGCAACCAGGAGACCTGCGTCCACCACGGTGGTTGCGGGCTGCGCCCGGTCTGGGTGAGCATCACCGATTTTGTCCAGAGCGTCTTCGACAAGATTCCGATCACGACACTGCTCGATCAGGGGCTCGACATTCAGTATGTGCAGATGGGGACCAGAAATGTCAGGGTCATCGGAGATCCACCGCCGATAGTCAACCTGTAGCGGGCCGAAAACCGATCCATTGCCGATAGTTATCGAGGATTTCGCAAAAAGTTTCGCAAAAATTTCCCCAATATTTTCCCCCCAATATTTATTGATTCATTTTGGGCCATTTGGGGTTACGAAGACCGAGAAGGAAGCAAAGTTTATGAGCAGCAGCATTGAAGCACTTGCCAATCGTGAATACAAATATGGATTTGTGACCGACATTGAGTCGGAGACTCTTCCGCGCGGCCTCACTGAAGAGACGGTGCGAATGATTTCAGCGAAGAAGAACGAGCCGGAATGGCTGCTCGACTGGCGACTGAAAGCCTTCCGGCACTGGCAGAAGATGGTCGAGCCGGTCTGGGCCAATGTTCATTATCCAAAGATCGACTACCAGGACATCATCTATTACTCGGCGCCAAAACCGCGCGAGAAGAAGAAGAGCCTCGACGAAGTCGATCCGGAACTGCTCGACACCTTTGAAAAGCTGGGCATTCCTCTTCACGAGCAGAAGATGCTCGCCAATGTCGCCGTCGACGCAATCTTTGACAGCGTCTCGGTCGCGACGACCTTCAAGGAGAAGCTGGCAAAGGAAGGGGTGATATTCTGCTCATTCTCGGAAGCGGTCCACGAATATCCGGAACTGATTCAAAAGTATCTCGGCTCGGTGGTTCCATACACTGACAATTTTTTTGCGGCGCTCAACTCGGCGGTCTTCTCTGACGGATCTTTCTGCTTCATTCCGAAGGGTGTCCGGAGTCCGATGGAGCTCTCGTCATATTTCCGGATCAACAATTCAGAGTCGGGCCAGTTCGAGCGGACACTGATCGTCGCCGAGGAGAGC
>JBEIMN010000380.1:0-3943 GCA_040378705.1 Acidobacteriota bacterium | reverse complement strand
GTCTGATTCGACACGACAGGCAGTGTCGGTCACCAATTGGGGCAAATTGGCCAGTGGTGACCAGTGGTAACCAGTGGTAGTGAGAAGCCACTCCGCGCGCTGTTCACTGCCCGCCTCAACAGATCCGCGGCAACTGTTCCCCGCTGAACATATCGACGGGGCGAGTCGTTCCGATGGTCGTCGTCAGGGTAACGGGGTGAGCCCCGGCAGCGTGAACCTGCCCGATGATCGCCGCCGACTCGCCAGCCGCGCTGCCCCGCATCAGATCGAGCGTCCGCGCGGCGTGTGCGGCGGGCACGATCGCGAGAAAGCGCCCTTCGTTGGCAAGGTGGAGCGGATCGAGTCCGAGAATCTCGCAGGCGCCGCGAACGTCTTCACGGACGACTATCTGACGCTCGACGATCGAAAGGTGGCGCCCGGAGGCCTCTGCGATCTCGACGAGGGCACTGGCGATGCCGCCTCGCGTCAGGTCACGCAGACAGTGAATCTCAATTCCAGCCTCGATCAGCTCCCCGACAATGCCGGCGAGTGGAGCGCAGTCACTCTCGATCTCGGATTCGAACGAAAGCCCCTCGCGCGTCGCCATGATCGCGATGCCGTGACGACCAAGGTCGCCATTGATGATGATCTGGTCGCCGGGCTGGATCCGATCCGGGGCAATGACCAGCGAGTGGTCGATCACCCCAATGCCTGTAGTATTGATGAAGACCCCGTCCCCCTTCCCTCGATCGACAACCTTTGTGTCACCGGTGACGAGTCGCACCCCGGCAAGATCTGCCGCCCGGCGCATCGAGCCGACGATCCGCTCGAGCTCCGCCATCGGCAGCCCCTCTTCGAGGATGAACCCGACGCTGAGATAGAGTGGGCGCGCACCGCACATCGCCAGATCGTTGACCGTGCCATTGATTGCGAGCGTGCCGATATCGCCGCCGGGGAAGAAGAGTGGCTGAACGACGTAGGAGTCTGTCGTCATCGCCAGCCGCACCCCGCCGACCGCACCCGTGATGTCAAATACCGCGCCATCGTGACGCTGATTGAGCAGCTCGTTGCCGAAGGCCGGCACGAAAAACTGCTCGATCAACTGGTGCATGAGCCGCCCTCCACCACCGTGGGCAAGCATAATCCGGTCGTGACGCGCAATTGGCACCGGGCAGGCAATGGCGCCGCCCAATCGAGTGCCAGCGTCAGAGGGGTCATCAGATTCCGAATTTTTCACTAACCACTCTCCCCACTCGCTACTATTTACTGGCAGGGAGGCCCGCCGGGCTCTTCATTTGGGCGATGCGCCCCATCTCCCGCCAGGTCGTCAGCTTAATCCCCAGCTCGCTGATCAGCGCGCCAATCTCCGGATCGGTAAAGGTGAGGTAGTCGGCGTGGCGGGCCTCCCAGGAACCGGTCGCCGCCTTGAGTTCCGGGTCATCCATCCCGAGATGGACGATCAGCATCGTCACACCGGGTTTGAGGTTGCGAAGGAACTGCTTGTAGGCCTCTTTTCGCTCGGCGAAGTTCCTGCCTGCGACACCGGTGTTGAGGTAGTCGAGCAGCACGAAACCATCCGCTTCAAGCTGTGAGAATGCTTCCGGGCCGATTGGAATGCCGGACTTTTTGGCATAAGCGAGGGCTTCCGGCGTCGGGCGCATGGCCATGACCGGAAGGCCATACTCACGGCCAAGCCTGGTATAAACATCGAAGAAATCCCTGCGCGTGTAGAGCGTGCCCATATGCGTGTCGAGGTGTGTCGGTTTGAGCCCGGCGGCAAGCGCCTTGTCGATCTGTGCGCGCAGCTCGATCTCGATCTCCGCCGGAGTCGCCTTCATCGCCGTCTGGACCTCGGAGCGCCACATATAGCCGTCCGGATCGAGCAGACCACGCACCTTGTCAGTCGACGCAACCGGTCGCCAGCGCAGACTCTTCCATTCACTCGTCAGAGTCAGATGGAGTCCGAGGTCGAGCTCCGGGTGCTGCCGGAAATATTCGGCGATCTCCGGAAACCACGGACAGGGGACCATGATGCTGCCAGAGGTGACAAGCCCCTTCTTCAGTGCCTCGATCGAGGCGACATTGACCGAGTGCGACATCCCGATATCGTCGGCGTGGACCATCAGCACCTTGTCGGTCGGGCGATAGCCGAGCCGCTCGGCGGTCGTCCGTCCACTAACCGCGTCACCACTGGCCCCGCTGGCCCCACTGGCACCACTGGTCACTGCTACCTGAGCCGCCACTGAAAGTGGCAACACCAGGAGCATCGGCAGAATAATTCGCGTCAGTATGGAGTTCCTGAACATCGTTTCCGTCCCTACCTCTCTGAATTTTATTGCAAAATCACGATTGCTGATCCCTGCCAGAGGAACCAGAGGAGCCCGAGGAGCGTGCACGACCATAGCGATAGTAGGCCGCGCAGGCCCCCTCGTTCGAGACCATTGGCGCCCCGAGCGGATGCTCCGGCGTGCAGGCGGTGCCGAATGCCGTGCAGTCGACAGGTTTGCCGACACCACGCATAATCCGGCCACTGATGCAGACCTCGGGTTCATCCACGATTCCGGTGGCGACTTCGAAGCGTGTCGCAGCGTCGAACTGGCGATAACCGTGTGCGAGCGCGAGTCCGCTCGCCGGAATCTCGCCCACCCCTCGCCAGCGACGGTCGGTGATGGTGAAGACCTCGCCGATCAATCGCCGCGCCGCCGGATTGCCTTCCGGGCGCACCGACCGTGCATACTGGTTTTCAACCTCGTGGCGCGACTCTTCCAACTGCCGGATGCACATCAGAATGCCCTGCAGGAGGTCGAGCGGTTCGAATCCGGTGACGACGATCGGAACCCGATAGGTCTCCGCGAGCGGCAGATACTCCCCTATCCCCATCACCGCGCACACGTGACCGGCAGCAAGGAAGCCTTCGACGCGATTCTCCGGCGAGGAGAGGATCGCGGCCATCGCCGGCGGGACGAGGACGTGTGAGACGAGGAGCGTGAAGTTGTCGATTCCGGTCGCCGCCGCCTGCGCGACGGCCATGGCGTTGGCTGGCGCGGTCGTCTCGAAGCCGACGGCAAAGAAGACGACCTGCCGCGCCGGATTCTCCCGCGCGATCCTCAGACAATCGAGCGGAGAATAGACAATCCGGACGTCTCCACCACCCGCCTTGACCGTGAAGAGGTCCTGCCGGCTGCCAGGGACGCGCAACATATCCCCAAAAGAACAGAAGATCACCTCTGGCCGGGCGGCGATCTCGAGCGCCTGGTCGATCAGCTCGATCGGGGTGACGCAGACCGGACACCCCGGCCCGTGAACCAGCGTGATCTCCGGCGGCAGAATCTCGTCGATCCCGTACCTGACGATCGAATGTGTCTGCCCGCCACAGATCTCCATTATCGTCCAGGGGCGCGTCACCGCCGCTCCGATCGCCCTGGCAATCGATTGCGCCGCTCCGGCATCACGGTATTCATCGAGATACTTCATGCGCGAGGCCACACCTCTCCGGGCGCCCCGGCCTCTCCAATTGGCAGAGCCAGATCGTCGAGCTGGTCAATCTCGGCCAGCCAGGCAAAGACCTTCACCGCCTCTGCTTCATCGATCATGCTGATCGCCACTCCGACGTGGGCCAGGACGTAGCTCCCGACCTCCGCCTCCGGCACATAGCTCAGATTGATCTCCCTGACGATCCCGCCAAAACTGACCCGGGCGCGACGGAAGAGATCATCCCCTTCGATTTCAACTATTTTACCTGGTATTGCCAAACACATCTGGGTTCCGGAGTAACATCGTACCGTGATCAGTAGTTCATTCCAACGATATTCCCATCGGCATCAAGATCGATTCGCGCTGCCTGCGGAACCTTCGGCAGGCCCGGCATGAGCATCATCGACCCGGCGACCGCGACAACAAAACCGGCGCCAGCGGAGAGGTGCGTGTCCGAAACGGTCAGTGTCCAGCCGGTCGGGGCGCCCGG
>JBEIMN010000379.1:0-3991 GCA_040378705.1 Acidobacteriota bacterium | reverse complement strand
TGCAGGTCGCGGACCTGCCGCTTGAAATCGGAGCCAAAGCCAGCGACGGCACGAGCCTGGGGCACGGCACGGCGACTGGCGTAGTTGAGCTGATAGCCATAGCCACCGGCAAAATCACGGCCACGCCGCACAAAGCGTGGAATGTAGGCGTGGTCAGTCACCCCATCCCCCTGCCAGGTATCCGTCCTGACCAGATCCCGAAGGTATCCGGTGAAGGTCGTCTGCGAATGGCCGCCAAGGTAACGCCCGACCATATCGTTATTGTTGGCGAGCCCATTCGGAAATTTCCGGCTCTTTGAATTGAGGAGCAGCCGTGCCGATTCGATCGAAGCGCCACAAACGATGACCAGCTTCGCCCGCACCTCCTCGACACGGCGAGTCTTACGGTCGATGAAGGAGACACCACTCGCCAAACCGTCACGATCGACGAGGATCTCGCGGGCGAGGGCGTTCATTCGCAGTGTCAGCTTACCGGTCGCCAGCGCACGTGGAATGACAGTGATGTCACTCGACCAGATCGCGCGCACATCGCAGACATCCATGCAGTGGCCACAATAATGGCAGTTGCCGCGGCTGGTTCCATTGGCGCGGCTGGCGCCGTTGGGTCTCAGCAATACCGCCTTACGCGAAGAGATCAGATCCATTCCGATCCGGGCAAGGCGCGGCTTCGCATAACGCTCCGCACAACGCAACGGTGGCGCGGGGGCAACGAAGTTGCCATCCGGGAGGTACTCCAGATTCTCCCTTGTCCCGAAGACGTGCATCTCCTGCTCGACATAATCGTAGAATGGGGCGAGCTCCTCATAGGTGAGCGGCCAGTCCTCTTCGATGCCGTTGACGCTCCACTCACGAAAGTCGACCGGGGCAAAGCGGTAGGTCGCAGCGTTCCAGTGAAATGTACGACCACCGAGATTGCGAACCCGATTGACCGAGATTCGGTCGCCGCGGTACTCGATCTGTCGTTCGATCTCGTCCGGATACATTGCCGCCTGGTGGCGGAATCCGAAACCACGCTTCGGCAGTTCATAGGGCCACGAGTGTGAATTCATCTCCTCGACTGCGACCTTGCGTCCGCCTTCGAGCAGGATCGTCTCCGCACCTGCCGCCGTCAGCTCGCTGGCCATGAATCCACCCGCGGCCCCCGAGCCGATGATGCAGACATCGTAAATTTTGGTCTTTGGCAGATTCATGTTTCGTTGATTAAACTTCCGCGGGTGAGGGCTCCAGACGGCTACTTCTCCTGGAATATAATCCTGACACCGTGCTTGTTCGAGGTCACGACATCGGGCCGGCGATCGCGATTGACATCGGTAACGATGAACTGGGTTCCGATCCCGGAATCGTTGTCGATCTCGTGGCGCGTCCAGGTGACATTTGCGCCAGGACCGGCGGGGCCAGAGGCTCCACGTTTCAGTTCATACCAGTTGATGACCGGCGGATCGTTCGGGTTGAGATCACCCTTTGGTCCGTGCGCCCAATATCGCTTGCCGGTCACGATATCCCTGACGCCATCGCCATTGATATCGGCCAGTTCGAGTCCGTGTGTCTGGGTGACGGTGTTGTCGATCAGGTGTTCGGTGAAGGTCGGGGTCCCGTCGGCTCCGCGCTTCTGTTCGTGCCACCAGATTCCAACCTTGTGGGCCGAACTTGAGATGACATCGTTGACGCCATCTCCATTGACATCGTAAACGTGCATCTGTGCCGCATCCTGACCGAGGCTGGCCCGAACGAAGGTCCAGGGTCCGGTCCGTGGATCCTTTGGGCCTTTCCAGTAGCCGCCGACGATCAGCACATCGCCAATACCGTCCATATCGATATCACCATATCCGAGTCCGTGTGAATATCGATTGACGCCACCCTTCATCGCGTCTGCCTTGGCCAGTTTTTCACTGATCGCGTGGGTCAGGAATGGGGCGGCCGGATCCTTATCAGGTTCGAGCCAGACCATCTGTTCGTCGTTGAGCGCGAATATCAGCTTGCGATCGGCCCCGGCCCCGCTGATCTGTCCATAGTACGGGCTTTCATTGCAGGCATTGGCCGCGATGCGATGCTCGGCCCAGTGGACGGCCCTGCCCTTTGGATTTTCATGCCAGACAGCCGGATCACGCCCCGGCCAGTCGAGCCTGATCAGATCCGGCCAGCCGTCACGGTTCAGATCGGCAGTGAAGTTGATGAAGGTGTCGCTGTAATTTCCTGCCGCATCATATTTGACCTGCGGCGCCAGCTCGTGCATCTTCCAGCCCGGCGCCTCGTACCAGACCAGCCCGGCGAGGATATCCTGCCGGCCGTCACGATTGACGTCGGCCACGGTCACCCCTTCACTGCGAAACTCCGTGTCGAGCACCACCTTGCGCCACTTCACGCTTCGCGGCGCCGGCACGCTTCCAGTAACACAGAGAACCAGCAGTGCCGCCAGTCCCATTGCCGTCAGGTAAATAGCTCTCACCTCAATCTCCTGGCTATAATCTTTAAGGCTGCAGATCCGGATCTCTCGAAACAAGCCACGAAGGCCTGAAACACCCGCCCCACCGGCTGGACGGCTTTATACACAATTTCGCCACACATTGTCGAAAATTTAAGTAAGTATCCGAATGGACAAGCGGATTCTATGCCAGCACTTCGACTTTGACAAGATCAGCCGGTGTATCGCGATTTAAAAAATCAATATTACCGAAATGGCTAATCTGCTATATTGCCCCGTAACGCCTGACGTATCGCCTGACTTAAAACTGGAACATACCATGGAACGGATGATGGAACAGATGAAGGAACAGATGATGGAACAATGGATCATCGAATCAAAGCGGTCACTGCTCACGCGGATTCCGGACGTCGAGACTCGGATGAAGCAGCTCGACGAATGGCTTGGAGATGAGATCTCGGCGATCAGAGCGGCGAGTGCTGATGGATCTGGCCAATTGACGGGATCTGGCATAATCCCAGAGATTGGATTTCGCGACCTCGTGGGCGGACTGGTCAGCGGGACGACGCGCGACCTCATTCGCCGACGCGGATGCGTGATCATTCGCGGCGTCTTCGAGCGCGAGCTGGCGACTGAGTGGAATGAGCGGATTGGGCGCTACATCGACCGCAACGACTATTTTTCGCGGGCGGGCGCGCGGGCTGGCCTCGACCAGTACTTCTCTTCGCTGGCGGCAGGCCGCCCGCAGATCTTCGGACTCTACTGGTCAGTGCCGCAGATAGAGGCGCGGCAGCATCCCCATCTCGACCTGACACGTCGGTTCCTGAACAACCTGTGGAACTGCGAGGCGGGCGAAGATGGCGCGCCGGAATTCGATCCTGACCAGCAATTCAATTATGCCGATCGTTTGCGAAGGCGCGAACCGGGGGACCGCTCGCTCGGACTCTCACCCCATTGCGACGGCGGATCGATTGAGCGATGGTGCGATCCGGGCTACCAGCGAGTCTACGAGGAGGTATTCTTCGGAAAAGTCGAAAACTATGACCCATTCCGAGCCGCCGGAAGAACCGGAACGTCGGAGATCCCCTCACCGGCGGTCTGCAGTGTCTTTCGCACCTTTCAGGGCTGGACGGGGCTCACGGCGCAGGGGCCCGGTGACGGGACATTGCGCCTGATACCGATTGCCGGAAGCATGGCCTGGATCCTGCTGCGGGCGCTGCAACCCGATGTCGCCCCGGACGACCTCTGCGGGGTACGCGCCGGACGCGCGCTGGCGATCGATGCGAAGCGGCACGCCAAACTGCTCGAAGCCGAGGTCACAATCCCACGTGTCGAGCCGGGCGACACGGTCTGGTGGCATCCCGACGTCATCCACGCGGTCGAGAATGAACACTGTGGACGGGAATACAGCAATGTCATCTATATCGGCGCCGTGCCACGATGTGGAAAGAATGCAGACTTCATGGGGCGTCAGGCGACGGCCTTCCTCTCCGGACGAAGCTGCCCGGACTTTGCCCCCGAAGACTTTGAGGTCGATTTTGAGGATCGGGCACGGCTCGAAGACCTGAC
>JBEIMN010000378.1:0-3995 GCA_040378705.1 Acidobacteriota bacterium | reverse complement strand
GGATGATATCTTCCTTGAAGATGAACTTGATCAGGTCGGCGAAGGGCTGCAGCAGCCCCTGCCAGCCAACGCGGTTCGGCCCCAGTCGGTTCTGAATCAACGCCAGGACCCGCCGCTCGGCATAGACCGTGTAGGCGACAACCATCATGATGCAGATCCAGAAGATGGCGATCTTGATCAGCGTCCCGATGATGAATTGAAGATCGATCGAATTCAGTATGGATGACATAATCTTTGGTCAACGTGGCGGCAGAGTTTCAGACCCCGCCGCACCGAACTTCTCGTCCTTGATGCCACCACCGTACGAGTCCGGCAGTGATACTCCCGCAGGAGAGGGTTACGCCGGATAGATGGTCGGCGCAGGGTTCCCGGCTCCGGTGGTCTCCGGCGGCGTCGGATTGATCATCTCGGAGTGGCGTGTAATCGTCGTGTACCGCTGACGAAGGCGCGTTCCCGCCTTCTCCGTCAGGGCAGACTGATCGACCGGCAACTGGCGGTTGATCCGCGCAACTTCGCTGGCAAGCCGCCCAAGCAGCTCCGCCGAGTCGATTCCGGCGTGGTCAGGCCCGGCGTGGTCAGGAGAGGAGACCCGGATCACTGTCGCTCCCTCATTGGCCAGCTTGCTGTGCGAGAGTCCGGCATAGCCCTCGACATTCTCCGCGATATGCCTGAAGACGCTCTTCAACTGCGCCTGATATCCAAAGTCGACGCCCATCTGGCGGGCAACCTGGCTAAGAATCATCCAGTCGGGCCGGGCCTGGCCAACCGGTGGTATCGACCGGCGCACGAACTGCAACTGCGAACCGTTATTGACCTGCGTCCCCTGCGCCTCTGCAAAACTGGTCACCGGAAAAACGACGTCGGCAAGCGCGGCCGTCTCGGTCAGGAACATATCCTGAACGACCAGAAAATCCAGCTTCTCGAGCTGCGCACGGACAATCGGCGCATCACCATTGGCCTTTGCGATCACATCTTCACCGGCAATCAGCAGACCACGCAATCCGCCACCAGCCGAGTTGAGCATCGCACTGGCCGACATTCCACCCGTTCGCGCACTGTCCATCCCCATCTGCCAGGCACCCACCGAGTTCGAATAGCGGACCAGCGGCAGGAACGAGAACCGGGTCTCGGTCTGCACCGGCTCTGCGCCGACCTCGAGCGTCGGGTGCTCGACGATGTAAGTGTATGGATTCTCGTTGATCGACGGCTTGCTGGTCGAATTGGTCGACCGCACCTGCCGCTGCAGGGTGTCGAGATGCGACTGTCGCGCAACGCTCGCCGCTTCGGCCCCCGGGGCCACCAGAATCTTTTCAAGCAGCGGCAGCGCCTCGAGCGCCGCACCGCGCAACTCGTCACCGAAAACGACGACCACGCGCGCGCTCTCCGCGACTATCGCGCGAATCGCCGCCACATCAGCCGCGGCCACCCCAAGCGCGGCGGCCGCATCGGCCACCTTCGACTCGTCGAGAAGCGCCTCGATGATCGCCCCCTCGCTCCCCTCGCGAACCCGCAACGCCTTCGTCGCCTGCCGCTCGAGCCGCGACGGAACCGCGTTGACCATCAACAGCCGCGCCGCCTTCTGCCGCACCGCCCACCGAATCGAGAAGGCCGTCAACGGATTCTCCTCGTTCGGATCCGAACCGATCAGCAGGACAGTCTCGGCATTCTGCAGATGCTCCTGCGTCGCAATCGTCGGCACCCCGTGCCTGAAGAAGGCCGCGAGGTCGATCTCGTCACGATCGTGGTACATATCGGCATTGCGCGTCTCAAGCACCTCGGTCGCAAACCGCTTCAAGGTGTACTGATCCTCGTTGAGCAATCGGCCCGCCGAGATCACGCCAAGCGACTTTCCGCCCGACTCCGCCTTCAATTCACCAAGACGCCGCGCCACCAGGCTGATCGCCTCGTCCCACGTCGCCGGCACCAGGTGCTCACCACGCCGGATCAACGGTCGATCGACACGGTCACCACTGTGGACAAAGTCGATTGTGTAACGCCCCATCGAGCAGAGGAAATCGTGATTGATTCCACCCGCTGTCCGGCCACGCCCATCCCGCGCCACCGTCCTGACCAGCTTCTCACTTCGCGATCCCGCGAGCATCGAACAGCCGTCCGAACAGAAATTACAGACCGTCGGAGTCTGCTTCAGATCCCACGGCCGCGCCACATATTTGTACGGAACGTGGAGCAATGTCCCCGTCGGACAGACATCGACGCAGTTTCCACAATCGGAACACTCGACCCAGCCCCCGAAGGCGCTGATCACGGTCGAGGCGCCACGATTGATCGTCGTGATCGCGAACTCGTCCATCCACTCTTCGCAGACTCGCGTGCAACGCTTGCACGTCACGCATCGCTGCGGGTCATTGTAGATGAAGGGCGAAATCTGACGCTCGAGCGTCGTGACCTTGTCCTCGTACTGAGACCGTGTCCGATCTTCGCCGAAACCGTACGTCTGATCCTGAAGCTCACACTCCCCCGCCCGGTCACAGACCGGACAGTCGACCGGATGGTTCGAGAGCAGAAACTCGATCATCGACGACCGAACATCTTCGATCTCCTTCGAGTCCGTCGTCACGACCATCCCCTCGCTCACCGGCATCGTGCAGGCCGTCTGCAGCTTGGGAATCTTCGGATTGTCGACCCTCACCACACACATCCGGCAGGATGCCTGCGGTGTCAGCCCGCGGAAGTGACAGAATCGCGGCAAATAGACGCCGTTCATCTCGCACGCTTCGATCAGAAGTTCACCTTTCGGCGCCGAAACTTCCTGTCCATTGATGGTTAGCTTGACTGTTTCCATAAATCGCCAGTGTTCTATTAGTCCGCTGCCTGGTTGATCTGTACCAATGTATGCTTGATCCGCCGGTTAAAGTCGTCCGGAAACTTCCTGATCGCCGATTGTACCGGCATCGCCGCCGCATCCCCAAGCGCGCAGAAGCTCTTCCCGAGAATCTTATCGGCCAGATCGTACAATAACTCGACATCTCCGGTCTGCCCCTCGAAGCGGTGCATCCGCTCGAAGACGTTGAAGAGCCAGCGCGTCCCCTCACGGCACGGTGTGCACCAGCCGCAGGACTCATGCTTGTAGAAATGCGTCAAATTACGGGTCGTCTCGAAGATGTCCGCCGTCTCATCCATAACGATGATCCCGCCCGAACCGAGCATCGTTCCGGCCGCGGCAACCGACTCATAATCGAGATTGACCTTCTCGCACTCCTCCGCCGTCAGGATCGGCACCGAGGATCCGCCGGGAATGACCGCCTTCAGCCTGCGCCCGCCGGTGATCCCACCACAATCCTCGTTGATCAGCTTCATCAGCGGATAGCCCATCGGCACTTCATAATTCCCCGGCCGCGCGACGTGCCCGCTCACCGTGAAGAGCTTCGTCCCGCCACTCTTCTCCGTCCCAAGCGATTTATACCAATCACCACCATTGAGGATGATGTGCGGCACAACCGCGAGTGTCTCGACGTTGTTGACCACCGTCGGCCCGCCGTAAAGACCGACCACCGCCGGAAACGGCGGCTTCAGCCGCGGATGGCCGCGCTTGCCTTCCAGCGACTCGAGCAGCGCTGTCTCCTCGCCGCAAATGTAGGCGCCAGCCCCCGGATGAACGTAAAGATCGTGATCAAAACCCGAGCCGAGAATGTTCTTTCCGAGATAGCCCTTTTCATAAGCCTGAGCGACCGCCTTCTCAAGGATCTCCTTGATGAACCAGTACTCGCCGCGGATGTAGATGTATGAAGTGTTCGACCCAAGCGCGAACCCGGCAATGATCATCCCCTCGATCAACTGGTGCGGATCATACCGCATCAGATCACGATCCTTGCCTGTTCCCGGCTCCGATTCGTCGGCGTTGCAGACCACATACTTTGGTCGCTTCGACTCCTTCGGCACGAAACCCCACTTCATGCCAGTCGGGAACCCGGCGCCTCCGCGCCCCCGCAGCGCCGACTTCTTCACCTCTTCGATCACCTGATCCGGCGTGAACT
>JBEIMN010000377.1:0-3997 GCA_040378705.1 Acidobacteriota bacterium | reverse complement strand
TCAACAAGGCGACGACGGTGGCGGGTGGTGAGACAAAGATTGGGGTTGATCGGCCGCTCAATTCGAACACGATCGAGATCTATGGAACGATGTTGCGCGGAGGGTCGAGCCGGCAGATCGACGTCGCGATCCACGATCCGGCGCTCTATGCGGCGACGCTGCTGCGGGAGGCACTGGGGCGGCGCCAGATCCGGGTGATGGGTGGAGTGAGCCGGATGGACGCGGTGGCGAGGCAGGCGGAGCCGTTTGATGAAGCGAAGCTGCACGAGCTGGTCGGGATCGAATCTGAGCCACTCTCGGAGATGATCAAGGTCGTCAACAAGGAGAGTCAGAACCTGCACGCCGAGCTGTTGCTGCGACAGCTTGCGAGTGTCGCGTCAACGGGTGGCCCAAACGGGACAGGCGGTCAGGAGGGGAAGACAACGGACGATTATGGGCGGCCGCTTCCGGCGCTGACGCTTGGGAACGTGGTCAGGCGGCAATTTCTGCAGCGGGCGGGGATCGAGGTTCAGTCATTGAGCCTTCGTGACGGGTCGGGGCTGGCGCGGCAAAACCTGGTGACGCCAGTGGCAACGGTACGATTGCTCGAGTTCATGGCGAGACACGAGCACGGTCGCGTCTTCGAGGATTCGCTCGGAATCGCCGGCATCGACGGAACGCTCGAGCGGCGGATGAAGGAGACACGCGTCGCCGGCAACCTGCGCGCGAAGACGGGGACATTGAGCTACGTCAACGCGCTTTCGGGCTATATGAAGACACGGGGCGGAGTATCGCTGGTGGTCAGCTTCATGGGCAACAATCACGTTGGCCCGGGGCGTGAGGTGACATCGGTCATGGATCGGATCTGCGTTCTTCTGGCGGACTATTCCGGTGTAGTGGAATAGTCCGCTAAATTGCATCTGGCCCCTCCCACTAAAGATAGCGGAGCGCCTCAGGCTTCCGGATCACGTTCGAAGATCTGATAGATCAGCGGCAGAACGAAGAGGGTCAGGAAGGTCGACGTCACGAGTCCGCCGATGACAACGGTCGCGAGTGGGCGTTGGACTTCAGCGCCGGGATTGGTCGAGATGGCCATCGGGATAAAGCCGAGGCCGGCGACCATCGCCGTCATCAGAACCGGGCGCAGTCGTGTCCGTGCGCCTTCGCGAACAGCATCGCGCAGGCAATGCCCCTCTTCACGGAGTTTGTTGAAGTAGGCAATCATGACAACGCCGTTGAGAACCGCGACGCCAAAGAGGGCGATGAATCCGATCGAACCGGAGAGGTTAAAGTTGAGACCGCGAATCCAGAGGGCGGCGATGCCGCCGACTGCCGCGAATGGCACATTCAGGATGATGATCAGCGAGTGCCTGACCGAACTGAACATGATGTAGAGCAGCGCAAAGATGAGGAGCAGCGCGAGTGGGACGACGATGAAGAGCCGTTTGGTCGCCCGCTCCTGGTTCTCGAACTGACCGCCCCAGGTGATGAGATACCCTGGTGGAAGACTGACGGCGGCGGCGATCTGCTTTCTGGCATCGGCGACGAAGCTGCCGATATCGCGGCCGCGGACATTGGATTGAATGACGATGCGGCGCTGGTTGTTTTCACGGCTGATAAGGTCAGCGGCGCGTTCGACGGTGACGGTGGCGACATCGCTCAGCCGCAATCTCTCACCGGCCGGGGCGATGACTGGCAGTTCGGCAATCCGCTCGGGATCTCCGCGCCATTCGGGTGAGAATCTGACCAGAACATCGAAGCGGCGTTGTCCATCGATGACGGTTGTCGCGACCTTGCCGCCAACGGCCGTCTCAATCAGGTACTGGAGGTCGGCGACGTTGAGGCCATAGCGTGCAAGCGCCTCACGTCGGAGCTTGATCTGGAGCTGGGCCGATCCGGAGAGGGTCTCTGCCTGGACGTCGGCAGCGCCGGAAACCTTACCGAGCACCCGTGAGATCTCCTGCGCTTTCGACTCGAGGGTCACCAGGTCATCACCGAATAGTTTGACGGCGACGTCTGCCTTGACGCCGGAGATGGTCTCATCGAGCCGCATGGCCATGGGTTGTGTGAAGTTGTAGGTTACGCCCGGCAGCTTGCTCAACTCTTTGTCGAGGGCAACGATCAGCCCCTCCTTGTCGCGGCCCGGAGTCCACTGCTCGTGGGGTTTGAGCTGGATATAGACGTCACCCTGATGGATTCCCATTGCCTCTGTCGCCAGATCGGGGCGGCCAAGCTTGGTGACAACGCTTTCGACCTCCGGGAAACCTTTGACGATGGTCTCGATCCGGGCGCTGATGTCGACAGACTCGGTCAGTGAGATGCTCGGCAGTTTGCGGGTCTCGATCAGGATCGAGCCCTCATCGAGACGCGGCATAAACTCGGTTCCGATAAAGGCGAGTGAGCCGATGGCGACGGCGACGAGCAGGACTGCGCCGCCGATGGTAATCCAGCGGTGGCGGATCGCAAGATCGAGTTGGCGGACATAGCCGTGTTCGATCGCGTGATAGATCCGGCCCTCCTTCTCCTCGATCCCCTTGCGGAGGAGGATGGATGAGATGGCTGGGACATACATCAACGCCAGGATGAGCGATCCCAGCAGCGCGGCGCAGACGGTGATCGCCATCGGCGTGAACATGCGACCTTCAAGCCCCTGCAGAGTGAAGACCGGGAGGTAGACGGCGATAATGATCAGGACTCCGAAGAGGATCGGCCGGCCGACTTCGTGAGCGGCGCTTCTGATCACGCCGAGCGTTGACGCGCCTGTCGAGTTTTGGCCAGCCGATTCGCCGCCGCTCCCGTGGGCACTCAGCCGGCGGATGAAGTTCTCCATCATCACGACCGCTCCGTCGACGATCAGTCCAAAATCGATCGCGCCAAGGCTCATCAGGTTTGCCGATACTCCAAGCAGCTTCATGACGATGAATGCCGAGACCATCGAGATCGGAATGACAGAGGCGACGATCAGGGACGCCTTGATGTTGCGCAGAAACAGGAAGAGGACGATGATCACCAGGATCGCCCCCTCGATCAGGTTCTTCTCGACGGTGCTGATCGTCCGATCGATCACCTCCGACTGGTCGTAAAAAGGCCTCAGGCTGACACCGGCGGGAAGAGCGGCCTGGAGGGCGGCGATCTTCTCCTTGACGCGGGCGGTAACGGTCTTTCCGTTCTCGCCCTTGAGGAGGATGACCATCCCGGCGACACGCTCGCCAGCGCCGTCGCGCGAGGTCGCCCCCTGCCGTGGCATGGCGTCGATCGTCACCGTCGCGACATCATTGAGGTGGATCGGCGTTCCCTGACTGGAAGAGATGACGATATTCTCGATGTCGCTGGCATCTGTCAAAAGCCCGACACCGCGGACGGTATACTGCTCGGCGCGATGCTCGATGTAGCCGCCACCGAAATTGGCGTTATTTTCGGCGACGCGGGCGAAGATGTCACGAAGGGTCAGGTTATATTTGAGCAGCCGAACCGGATCGACCAGGACGTGATATTGGCGCGTCAGTCCGCCCCACGAATTTACCTCGCCGACGCCGGGTACGGTCCGCAACTGAAGTTTGATGAACCAGTCGTGAAGCGTCTTCAGGTCGAGCAAGCGGGCCGCCTTCTCGGCGACCGTGGCCTTCGGATCGTCGGTTCGCTGGTCTTCAAGCGTATACTGATAGACCTCGCCAAAAGCGGTCGCGATCGGCCCAAGATTGGGCTCGAGCCCATCCGGAATCCTTGTCTTTGCCTCATTCAGCCGCTCATTGATCAGCTGGCGCGCGAAGTAGGTATTGACGCCATCCTCGAAGACGACCGTCACCAGCGAGAGCCCGAACTTGGAGATCGAACGGACCTCCTCATTGCGTGGCAATCCGAGCATCGCCCCCTCGATCGGGAAGGTGACCTGCGCCTCAACCTCGCCGGCAGCCATCCCCGGCGCTTCGGTGATGATCGTCACCTGGTTGTTGGTCAGATCGGGAAAGGCGTCGATCGGAATCGTGATCAGGCAATATCCGCCAATCAGAATCAGGCC
>JBEIMN010000376.1:0-4005 GCA_040378705.1 Acidobacteriota bacterium | reverse complement strand
CAACCCACCCGATAAAGAAGAAGAGGAGACCACTCAGAAAGCAGATCTGCGCAGCGGCAACCGAATGCGGAACCGCCAGTCCGAAAAGCACTATGGCGAGGATTGTTAAACGATGGAAAAGAACCGACACCCGTCCATCGGTCGCGGTCGGCGACCGGAGCGAGAGTCTGTCGAGCTGGTGGAGCAGGGGTGTGAGGATGCCGATTCTTCTCCTGACCGAGCGGTCTTTACATCTGCCGGTGCAGCCGGATGCTTCCTTCCTGTGTCCAAAGAAGAACGTTCGACCGCCCAAAACCTGATACCGCCTCGACGATGTCCCGCATTTCAAGGTCATACCTGAGCGGGAAATCGTGCAGATCGAGTCCGCCGTGATGTGTCGCCGCCGAGAGCTTGAAATCAGCGCTCTCCGGAAAACTGACGTCGAGCCTTCCGGTGAAAGACTTCAACCGGTAATCACCCTGAGCGAGCAGTGGGCCACTGAAATAGACGTTGCCATAATGGCAATGCCCCTCGACCGCGGTGCTTCGCAGATCGGAAAATAATATGTCGCCATCCGAGGCTACCCGCGCCCGAATCTGCCCAACGTGATTTCGAACCTCGATATTGCCACGGTAGGTCAGCAGATCAAGCCGGGCCAGCGCCGGGACGACCACTTCGATGTCGACCATTCCACGGCCACTAACCTCGATCGTTACCTTGCCGGTCGGACTCTGCGAGGTGCTGATCCGCGTCTCACCGCTGATCTGTCGCGCGTTCAGCACGACCTTTTCGGTATGGACATCCGTCGAGATCACCCGGATCGTTCCGATCTGGTTGATCACTTCGACGTCCACTGTACCTGACGGTGTACCTGATGGGATCGGAAAAGTTTGATTTGTCGATTCTGCTCCCGCCTGGAATGGCGAGAATATTGAATAGAGAATTGTAAAGAAGATCGTCCAGACCACTGAGCCGATAAAGGCGAAACGGAAACGACCTCCCGCTGCCGACCCCCTCGGGGAGGGGCCGGCCTTCATCCACTCGACCATAAATATTCCTTTTGATTACCGGGGACTACCACTTAAGGCGTTCGACATCTTCGAGGAGCTTGCTCTTCTCCTCGTAAAGGTCGAGCATTTTCTGAACCTGGTTCAGATCATTGGGTGAGGCTTCAAGGCTCTTGCGACACTGAAGGATCGACTCTTCGATGCGATTCAGCTGACGCTCGAAATCGGCGCGGAAAGCCGGATCCCAGCTCGCCTTCCGTTCGTTGATCATCTCCATTTTGCGATCGATCTCTGCCTTGCGTGTACTCTCCTCACGAAGGAGGGCACTCTGCAGCCTGGTGAAGTCCATATCGCTGGAGTTGCCACGGAAATTCAGGATGCCGACGGTCATCAGAATGATCGCGAGGGTGGCGGCGCCGGCCATCTGCGGCAGGGAGAGTGTAAATCTCAGACCGGTCAGCTTCTCCCACCAGCTCGGCGGAGTGCCAGGATGCGCGGCAACCTGGGCGGCAATCGCCTGATCCATCTCGATCTCGTTAACGATTCGTGTCCAGAGCGCGCGTGGCGGCGTCCGAAGCGGAAGCTCACGTGCGGCGGTCCTGATCTCCATCAATTCAAGCTGTAGGTTCTGGCAGCCGTGACAACCCTCCAGGTGATCCTGAATCTTGTGCATCTCACTGTTCGAGAGCCCTGAAGGCCCGGAATCCTGACCATCCAGATAATCCGAAAGTGAAGCTCTGACCGTTTTGCATTCCATAACCACTATCCTCTCTGCGGCTTGCCCTTGTTTATCAGGTCGCGAAGCCTCATCCGCGCTTTGTGTAGTTGTGATTTGGAGGTCCCAACGCTTACACCGAGCATGCCGGCGACCTCTTCGTGTTCGAATCCTTCCACATCGTGCAGGACAAAGACCGTGCGATATCCCGGTGGAAGGTCTGAAATAGCTTTATCGAGGGAGATGCGGTCGATGAAGCGTGGCCTTTCGCTGGCCGACTGGAGAAAATCCTGCATCTCGCCGATCTCTCCTTCTTCCGTGGTCTTTTCAAGACGCACACCGCGTTTCCGAAAATGCATCAGAACGTGATTGACTGTCAGCCGGTGCAACCAGGTCGTGAACGCCGATTCACCTCGAAAACTTCCAACTTTTCGAAAGAGCTGCACAAAAACTTCCTGCGACAGATCTTCCGCTTCGGTCGCATTGGCGACCATTCTGAGGCAGAGACTATAAACCCGGCGGTGATGGCGTTCATACAGCAGTTCGAATGCCGTCATATCGCCGGTTGCGGATGCCTGTGTCAGATCGTAATCGGACTTGGCGTTGTTGATTCCCTTGACTGTCACGTGAATTTGCCCAATCTGGAGCAATCTTCAGAGATCAGGTCGAAATCAGTAGCGCTTCGTTCTCTCACTGACGGCAGGAGCCCGCAGCGTATCTCTTCGCCGCCTATGATGTCCCGACCCAATCTCAGGTTGCTCTGGTGGTCTGATTTTTCAATTTCAGGGAAG
Source organism: Acidobacteriota bacterium (assembly GCA_040378705.1). Classification (GTDB taxonomy): domain Bacteria; phylum Acidobacteriota; class Blastocatellia; order RBC074; family RBC074; genus CAIOZW01. The sequence goes on along the minus strand of JBEIMN010000376.1, from coordinate 1,513 downwards.
ATCGATCCGATTCCCGGATCTATTCGGACGCTGAGTCATGGCCCGAAACTACACTCCCTTGGTATTGCATCATAGACTATCCCCGGGAAGATCATCAAGATGAAGTCATGCCCGGAAGTATTCCACGACCCGCAATCAGCGTATTACTAAAATTGAAGAGGTGTCCGCCGTGATTATGGATCTGAACCCGGAGAATCGGAAATGAATCCGCACGCTACTTTGGTGGCTCGTCGCGGGCGACCTGCTCGCCGTTCGCTTTTCCGTTCTCCCGCGTGTAGAATTTGAGTCCTTGGGGGAGGCGGCCATTCCCGATCTTTGGTCGACATCGACAAATTTGAATTCATAAACTGGGAATTCGGAAACGGGTAAAACTTAGAAATATGCCACGAATTGGAATTGAGCTGAACAACGTCTGTAACCTCGACTGCACGCACTGTTTTCGAAGTATCTACCGTGGTGGGGCCGAGAACAATCACGACCTCTTCCTTTCGCTGGAGGTGCTCGACAAGATACTGACCGAGGCGAAGCCCCTTGGATACAATCACGTCGCGATCACCGGTGGCGAACCGCCGATGCATCCACGGTTTGGGGAGTGTCTCGACCTGATTGGCGCGCACGGATTCACCTATCATTTTCTGACCAACGCGCGAAACTTCTCCAAGACGCTGAAAGCGATCATGCCGCCGGGGCGGAAGGCGAAACTGGGCGGGATCTCCTTCAGTCTCGATGGAGCAACGGAGGGGACGCACGACAAGATTCGAGGGAAGGGCTCCTATCGCGAGGTGGTGACGGCGATTGCGACGTGCCAGGCTGTTGGGATTGAGGCCTCGATCATCACGACGATGAACCGTGTCAACCGACACGAGATCGACAAGCTCGCCCTGCTTGGTGCACATCTGAAAGTGAAGCGGCAGATCTTTGGCCATCAGAATCCGACGGAGCACAATATGGGCGAGGATCTGATACTGCCACTGAGTGAGTGGCGGGCGGTCGAGCGCGATGTCGCACGCGTCATGGGCGAATTTCGGCACGAGATCTCGATGGCCGTCGGCTTCTACACAGACTATTATCTGCCACGCTGCTCACCGCTCTCACTCGATGATCTCAATATCGATTATCGTGGCCGCCTGACGCTCTGCTGCCAGCTCTCAAACTATCGTGACGCGGACGGTGATGGTGAGGATGTGGTGGGTGACCTGAAGAAGATCACCCTGCCACAGGCGCTCGGAAATCTGATGGGACTGGTGAAGACTGTCCATAGTGAGAGGCTGGCAATGGCCGCTGACCCGGTTCAGCGCGAGAAGCTCCATTATCCGTGCCTCGTCTGCGTCGAGCGTTTTCAGAAGACGGGCGAGGATCCGATGCTCGTTCAACTGACCCGGACCTCCTGAAGAGTGCCAGAATGGCCTCCGGAAGGTCCGGGCTAAGCTTGCTTGGCTGGAGTGGGCCATTGCGGCCTTTAGGGAGTAACCTCGAGTTCGAGATCGATCTTCAGTTCCGGTGTCGTCGGGCT
>JBEIMN010000375.1:0-4026 GCA_040378705.1 Acidobacteriota bacterium | reverse complement strand
CGGGTATCCGTCGCCACTTTTCCTGTTTCAGCCAGCCAGATTGTTCTGGCAGGGCTAACGCACTAAAAACGCAGTAAATCAGAGATATACAACCACGGTTAGAATCGTTGTAATTACTCACGGGGTTAGTCGTGCTGCCCCTACACACGCCTCAAATAATCCTGATCCGTCGATTCGATCACCAGCCCATTCGAAATATCACGAATGTAGGGGCGGTTCGTGAACCGCCCCAAATGCCCGCCACTCGGGCGAGTCGGGATGATCGTATGTCTGGGGCGGTTCACGAACCGCCCCTACAAACGCCTTAAATAATTTCGATCTGTCGATTCGATCACTGGCCTATCGAAATATCACGAATGTGGGGTGGTTCGTGAACACGGCTATGCTCTGGTCAATTTGATGGGGGCAGAAGTTCTTACATTCCTGCATGCCCAAACCCGTGAGTAATTACGATTTTTGAAAAATAATTTTCCAGTGGCAAGAATTATTGTCTGTCAGCAACGTCTTCAGGATATTGAGTGGTATTCGCGGAGGGGTCGTGGAGGGGGGGGGAAGATGGTTGTTGGGCGTTTGGTAATTAGTTTTTGGTAACGCGCTTCAGGTAACTGGCTTCGGGTAATTAGCTTTTGGTAATAAGCCCGTGTGAATACTAGTTGTACACTCCGACATAGTTGTAGTGGTACACTCGTGATCATGAAAACCGAAGCGAAAATCGAAACTTCAAAGCGTCGAATCGGAGTGGTGACGGGTGGCGGTGACTGTCCGGGTTTGAATGCCGTGATCCGCGCGGTGGTGCTTGGCGCGGTCAACCGTGGCTGGGAGGTATATGGCATCGAGCGCGGATTTGAAGGGCTGATTGCCGAGGATGGAGTAAAGCGGCTCGACCGGCCGAGTGTGAAGGGGATACTCCACACCGGGGGGACGATACTTGGAACGAGCAATCGCGGCAATCCCTTCAATTTGAAGCGTGAGCGCGAAGAGGACGGGAAAGCGGTCTTCGTCGATGTTTCGCAGGAGGTGGTCGATCAGTTCCATTCGCTGGGGCTGGAGTCGCTGGTGGTGATTGGTGGAGACGGGACGTTGACGATTGCCAACCAGTTGGCGGAGCTTGGGGTGCCGGTGGTTGGTGTTCCGAAGACGATCGACAACGACCTGATGGCGACCGAAGTGACATTTGGATTTCACACAGCGCTGGTGACGGCGACGGACGCGATCGACAAGATTCATGCGACAGCGGAGTCGCACGAGCGTGTGATGCTGGTCGAGGTGATGGGGCGTTATTCGGGATGGATTGCGCTCTATTCGGGTTTGGCGGGAGGGGCAGATGTCATCCTGCTGCCGGAGATTCCGTACCGGATGGAGTCGATCGTCAGCAAGATTAATGATCGTTGGCGGCGGCGGCGGAACTTCGCGATCGTGGTCGTTTCGGAGGGGGCGATTCCGATTGGTGGTGACCGTGTTTACAAGGCGCGGGAAGAGGGGCGTGAGCCGCGGTTGGGCGGGATCGCCGAGCAGATCGCGGGAGAGCTCGAGTTATTGACCGGGCACGAGACGCGGGCACTCGTTCTTGGGCATCTGCAGCGGGGAGGTCAGCCGACGCCGACGGATCGGATACTGGCGACGCGTTTTGGGGCGGCGGCGGTGCGTGCGATCGAGAATGGGGAGAAGAACGTCATGGTCGCGATCCAGTCGAATCGGATCGTGACGGTGCCATTGCGGGAGGCGATCATCAATCGCAAGCAGGTTCCGCTCGATTCGGATGTGATCATTAGTGCGCGGGAGATCGGGGTCTTCTTTGGTGATGAAGAGCAGGGATGACCGGCGGGATGGGGGGGCGGTGGGACGGGGTGGCCAGGTATGACGGGGTGAGATAAGACCGGTAGCTCAGAAGAGAGAGTGCCGGGTAAGGAGTCGAAGCAGGGAAGGTTCGACCTCTGCGCGGATCGAGTCGTTGGCGTAGCCAATCCAGGAGACATCGGAGGTGGTGTCGAAGGGGGCATCGAGGGGTTCTCCGCGGCCATCGGTGATGATGACGCCGGCCTCTTCGGCGATGAGGACTGTCGATAAGTCGTAGGGATGGCAGGCGTGGCCGGGAGGACACCCTTCACGACGGAAGCGGTCGAAGAGGAGTCCGCGGACATCGACGAGTAACCGATCGCGGCCGAGCATCAGTTCGTAAAGCTGGCCGCCGGTTGAGAGGTACTGTTCATCGAAGACGGCGGTACGGTTGGTTTCGAGCCCACCGACGAGTGACTGGAAGAGCTCCTCCTCCATGGCGGCGAAGATGTCGCGGCCGCCGGGAAACGGGTGGAAGAAAGAGGCGAAGCCCCCACTAATCGATGTCGCGCGGGATGGTTGGGGGATGAACGCCGTTCGGCTTCTGGTCAGCAGGTTGATGGTTTCGCCGAAGGCCCCGCCGTTGCGAATTGCCCAGAGTGAGTCGGCGAGAAGTGCGCGGGTGGTGGGGATCTCGATTTGAACGGCGAGCTCGATGTCGCGGAGTGAGGTTTCGGCGCCGCGGTTTGGGGCAAGGCCGGCGAGCCACCAGGCGCTCCGTTTATTGTACATAATTGGGCGCGTGCCATCGATCGGGTCGATCAGCAGGCAGGTGGCGCAATCCTCAACCGCGATATTGGCTGGAAAGGCGAGAGGTTTTTCGTCGTTGACACCCTCGCAGATTAGTGCGAAAGAGATGGCCGGGGCCAGCTCGGCGGCGAGAGCCGGGATGAGAACGGTCTCGACGGCGCGGTCGATCTGGTAGATCTTGTCGGCGGCAGTCTCGAAGGCAATCGTCGAGAGAGATTCGGTCGACTGGTCACGGAGCTGTGTGAGGGCGTGATCGCGAACCGTCTCGCCGACGCGAACGAGGCGGTGGCGGAGGTCGTCGAGGTCATATCTTTCGTGGAGCGTCGGGACCGATATTTTCTTGTCCATTATTTCCCTTCGAATACCGGAGTCCGTTTTTCGCGGAAAGCGATCATTGCCTGTCGGGCATCGCTGGTCGCGAGGCATTGCATGATGCCGGTCAGTTCGCGGCGAAGTTGCGGGAGCAGCTCGGTGTCGAGTGAGTCGCGGAGGAGCCGCCGCGTGATGGTCACGGCGACCGGGGGGCCGGCGGCGATTGTCGTGGCCATAGCGGTAACCGTCGCTTCGAACTCGGTGGCCGGGATGGCGCGGCTGACGAGCCCGATCCGTTCTGCCTCGGCGGCCGTGACATTGCGCGAGGTCAGCAGCAGCTCATTGGCGCGCGAGAGCCCGACAAGGCGTGGCAGGAAGTAGCTGACGCCGGCATCCGGTGAGAGCCCGATTCGCAGGTAGCCGGTGCTGATGATTGCCGATTCGCTCATTAGTCGGATATCGGCGGCGAGGGCGAGTCCACATCCGGCGCCGACTGCCGGTCCATTGAGTGCCGCGATGACCGGTTTGTCACAGTTGGTGACGGCGAGGATCCAGCGGCCGACCCAGTGGAGGTCGTCGAGATGCTCGAAGCGGGATTCGTTTCTTCGCTCGGTCATGGCGGCGACGTTGGCGGCATCGAGTTCAAGTCCGGCGCAGAATCCACGACCAGCGCCCGTCAGGACGACGACACGCACCGAGTCATCCCGCGAGGCGGCGTCGATCGCCAGCGGCAGCTCCTCCGCCATGGCCACGTCGACCGCGTTCAGCCTCTCCGGTCGGTTGAGGGTTATCTTCCGAACGCCATTGCCACAATCTTCGATCAGCAAAGAATTGAACATCGCACTCCTTTTCAGGCGTTGTTAACGCCCACAGCCGCAGCCCCTTCCGGTCACCTCGTCACTCGCGACGCGGTTTGATTGAGATCCGAGTCGAACGATCTTGTCAGCCCGATTCCACGGTTATCTTCGTCGTAAAGAGCGCGAATGACGCTGCTCCAGGGTTTTATCTCGACTCCAGTGGAGATCACGAGATTGGGCTCGGACTGGCGGTGGAGTTCACTGACCCGTTCTTCGTGGATGCGCCATTGCCCGTTAGCCGATTGGCGGAGGGTTTCGCCATAATAGGCGG
>JBEIMN010000374.1:0-4030 GCA_040378705.1 Acidobacteriota bacterium | reverse complement strand
GAGTTGAGGGAGCCGGCTGGTTCGATTGGGAAAAGGCGGTCTCACTCTACAAGCAGGGGCAGTACCGTGAGGCGATCGCCGAATTCGAGCGTGTAATCGCAGAGTATCCCGATCATTCGGATAGCTGGAAGTTCATCGGACTCTCCTGGTTTCAGATGAAGGAGCATGAGCGAGCGATCGAGCCGCTCGGGAAGGCGCTCGAATTGAAGCGCCGGGAGAGCCGTAACGATCCGGAGTTGATCCGCACGCTCGGGCAGGCCCATCTCGCTCTCGGCCGTTATGAGCAGTCGCTTGAATATCTCGAAACAATCACTCGCCTCGAAGTTAATGTCCCGGCAAACCATTATCTGCTCGGCGTCGCCTATGCCAACCTGAACCGTGCAGAAGAGTCCATGGCCGAATTCCGGACGGCGCTCCGCCTCAATCCGAAGGACGGCGAGACCTGGTACTTTCTCGCCAGCCAGCAATACCGTGCCGGGAAGCTGGCAGAGGCGATGACGACGCTTCGCCAGGGACTCGCCATAATTCCGAAGAGTCCGGAGATGCTCGCGTTGCTGGCCGAATCACTGATCAGGAATGGTTCAGGAGCTGCAGGAGCGTCGAACGAAAAGACGGCGCAATCCGGGTTTGAGGAGGCGGTCAGAACCGCACAAGCACTCCGAACGATGCGTGAAGACGCGGCAACGCTCGACCTCTATGGCCGCGCACTCCTTGCCGCCGGGAAGTATCAGGCGGCGACGCAACCTCTCGGACGCTCGATCGGGATGACTCCACAGCCAACCGCTGCCCAATACTTCAACCTTGGCGTTACCTATGCGCGTCTGAAATCGTGGAATCGTGCCGTCGAGCTCCTGCTCCAGGCAGATCGGCTCTCCCCGAACGATCGAAACACAATCAACTATCTTGGATACAGCTACGAAAACCTCAGCCAATACCAGTCGGCGCTCGACGCCTACACCAGAGCATACGAACTGGGTGGAAAACAGGAGGCGGAACTCAAATCGAGTCTCGACCGGGTCGCGGCACTTTTAAAACCGTAACCCATTGGGTGGCGGCTGTTTCAATCTCCGGGTGCTTGATTTACTATATTGCGGTCGACAAAATTGAACCGTTCGTCGCAATTTCGAGCCAATCTTCGAGGTGATCAGGGTGAGCGTAAAACAGAGAACAGTCCTGAGATGGATATTGATCGTGTTCGGTCTGGGAATCGGAACGATCGCCCTGCTTCGTGGCAAGGCATTCAGCGAGGAGACGATCTCGGCCGATAAGCTTTATCGAAGCTATGTTCAGGCCATCCAGCTGGTGCGCGACAACTATGACCAGCCAATCAACTACGAGGCACTCAACACCGCCGCAGTCTCGGGAATGCTCCGCTCTCTCGATCCGCACTCAAACTACTTTGATCGAAAATCATTTGACGAAATGAGGATGGAGCAGCGAAGCCAGTACTATGGCATCGGCGCCTCGATCCAACAGCGTTTTGGTGGAGTCTATGTCATTGAGCCTTTTCGCAACACACCTGCCGTCAGATCTGGTCTGCGCTATGGTGACCGGATCGCACTGATCGATGGCGAAAACGCAAGCGAATGGAATTCTGATCAGGTGCGTGATCATCTGCGAGGCGAGCTGGGAACAAAGGTCGTCGTGACCATCGAGCGTGTCGGCGAGAAGAGTCCGCTGACACTGACGCTCGAACGGGCGGCCGTCGATCTGCCATCGATCTCAGCGAGCTATGTGTTGCAGCCGGGGATCGGATATGTCGCGCTCTCGCGCGGGTTCCATTCGACGACCTTCGATGAGATGAACCGGTCGATTCTTATTTTGAAATCGGCCGGTATGCACTCGCTGATCCTCGATCTGCGCGGCAATCCGGGTGGATTCCTCGATCAGGCGATTCGGGTATCGGACAGGTTTTTGCAGCGTGGGCAAAAGATCGTCTCGGTGCGTGGACGAAGCGCGGGAGCTGGAGCCAAAGACTGGGAAGCCGAATCCGGAACGCCGGAGACGTTCCCAATGGTCGTACTGATCGATGACGGTTCTGCCTCCGCCTCGGAGATCGTCGCCGGGGCCATCCAGGACAACGATCGCGGACTGATCATCGGTGAACCAAGCTTTGGGAAGGGGCTCGTTCAGACCATCTTTCCGCTCAATGGCGGGGTCGGGCTTACACTGACGACGGCGAGGTACTACACCCCAAGCGGCCGACTGATCCAGCGCGACTACTCGAACGGCTCGACTTACGAATACCTCTCGCGGCGCGGCCAGGAATCGGACACTCCGCCAGCCGCCGCGCGGACGGCCGCGACACTCTTCAAGACGGGACTCGGTCGTCCAGTCTATGGCGGCGGCGGTATCGATCCCGATATTATCGTCAAGCCGAGCGAGATTACCAGGCAGCAGGGGCTGATTCTGGGCACTGGTCTCTTCCTCTTCGTCCGTGATCTTCTGGCCGGCAAAGTAGCCTCGGCGCCGGAATTCAGGCGCGGAGAGATCGAACTCGACCACCAGCCAAAGCCGAATGAATTCGTGGTCACCGACCAGATAATGGAAGCATATCGCGCTTTTATGGCCAACTTCATCCGCCAGAACGGCGAGCTTGGACTCACCCAGACCCAGGTCAGTGAAAATATGACCTGGGCACAGAAGAGAATTCGGGAAGAGGCGCTGATTGCGGCCTATGGTGTCGACACACAGCGACGGATCATGGCCGCTGACGACCTGCAACTCCAGCGCGCAGTCGCGGAGATCCCGCAGTCATCACAGATGGCGGAACGGGCTCGCCGCGGTCGCTAGCTTCAGCTTTCACCCGGCGCTTTCACCTGGTGAATCTCCGCTGGGAACTTCTGGCGACTCTGGCGGCGGCTCTGGTCGCGGCTCTGGCGGCTGGCCCTTCTGCCGCTTCTGGTAAAGAAAAGAGACGACGAGGAGTATTACACCAAGGACGATGAACGAGATTACACGATAGATCTGTTCCAGTGCCGCGAGGTCGAAGATAAAGACCTTGAACGTCGTAATTCCGAGCGTCAGCAATCCAAGGATCCTGAGTTGGCGATTTCCCCGCCTGATTCCAGCCCAGATCATCGTCCCGCCATATGCCGTGAAGAGCATCGACTGGCAGAGCTGCCGAATCACGCCATTCTGACTCATCGGATGACGACTGAAGAAGCCCTCAACCTCGAAGCTCAATCCGGTCAGCATAAAAATATTGGCGAACGAGAGCATGAGCCTGACGACGATTCGCCGCTCGAGCTGACCAATCCGGCTCTCCTGTTGCCTGTATTCACGGTAGCCAAGTGCAAGACAGCCGGCAATGACCGCAAACGCACCAAAAGTCGGGTTGAGGAGTGTCGAGTGCCACTCATCATCGGCATAGCCTGATGCGCTGGCCATCACATCCAGGCCGGCAAATGAGAGCAGGAGCAGTCCGAGCAGCCTCGCCACTAATGCCTGACGCCTCAATCCGGCAATCAGCAGGCCGACGCCGGAGAATGCCCACCACCCACCGAAAAAGAATGGCTTCCAACTCTGAATCTGCCTCACCTGGGGCGGTGTGACTCTGAGGCCTGTATTTGGATCAAGCCCGGAATCGGCGCCAATCGGCGGAAAAACACCAAGCTCGAGCATCCTGAACCAGTCCCAGACGTCGACCGTTACCCAGGCGATGACCAGCAGACTGGCAGACAAAATCAGCGCACCATTCCAGAAAGCGCGCTCATTCGACCGAACGTTACTCAATTCTGGCGACTCTGGCGTTTCTGGCTGAAATTCCGGCCTGAACTGGAGCCGGGCAGCGGCAAGGAGCGCCAGGATGATCGCGAACATCGGGACTCCGCGCCGATTGAACAATGGAATAAAGCTGGCCGGCCACTCCGGTGAGAGGTGACGCAGATCGAGCATCCACCAGTGCGATATCGCCAGCACGAAGAGAACGACCCCGGCCAGACGTGTCAATCGTCGATCAGTCTTCAGACCAATCCAGGTCAGGGCCAGCCCCTCGATCACCCAGCCAATCGTGACCCAGGCAAGGCTG
>JBEIMN010000373.1:0-4038 GCA_040378705.1 Acidobacteriota bacterium | reverse complement strand
CACCAGTTACCACAATGTGCTCAACGGACCGCTGTTTTTTGGATCGGAATTTCCACCGATTCCATCCTACCTGCCGCAAAATCAAAATGGATATCAATGATGATCCCATTTTTGATCAGCTCGATCGTTACCTTTATTTTTGGTTTCGATTTGGTGGCATTGGCTGTTGTCGTGCTTTCTGAACTCACTTTGGCCGGCAGCGTGGCGGTGACCTGACCATTTGAAGCAATGAATCGTGCCTGATCGCCGATCAGTCGAACCTTGTAATAGCCAACAGGGACGGCAAGCCCTGGTATTCCGACATAAGTGAAGAGAAGATCGGTGCCGGCTGTAAGGCCAGGCTGCGCAGGCAGCCCGTCACTGCTGATCGCGCTATTGATAACCATGCCCTCATTTCCGCCGACATAGGCCAGCTCTCCGGGCAACAGAGATACCCCGGCGGCACGCGCCGCAGTATTCATACGGTCTTTGATTTCAGATCTAAAACTCAGTTCTCTCTGTTCAATTGATGCCATTCTGACATCAGATTGACCAAGAGCGATGCTCCATACGGAGAGGATTTGCATACAAATCAAGATTCCGATGACGTACCCGAGCTTCTCCGATATTCCAATTGGCAGACGTTTCATAATACAACTCTCTCTCTACCGGATTTTCCGGTGGTTGGATCGATCCTTTGATTTTGGCTGTGAGTGATTCCAACACAGCAAATTCAGAATCAATACTGCCAGCAGACGTGGAGGAAAGATGGCAGATGTGGCGGGGACGGCGCAAAGAGCGGTTCAGTGTTTGTCGGTAAACGCATACCCTGGCCAAAGACCATATCCGTGACTGAGTTCATGATACTCCTCAAATTCTGATAATGGGAAACTATGTATTCAAACAGCTCTTATGCGGTTAAAGGTATAAAAATTATTTTCCGGAAGAATTTCTGAGAATGCCTGAACTGTTATCCCTAAGTTCAGGAACCTTTGCACGACACGAGTCGCCCTAATATTGTCGGTTGCCTTGGCTGGATGAGGACAGGGAGAGGCGGTAAATGCCGAATCGGCCATCTGCCATTAAAGGGTTATGCAATTCAGGTATCAGGTGGGGCGGTTTCCATTCGTCGAGTTCGATCGCCGGGGCGGATTTCAATCATCGTCACTGCAATCGATGCCAAGTGGAGCTGAACCTGACACCGGAGATCCTGAATAATTGAAATAAATTAGATCTCGATTTTTTGCAGCAGTTTTATTTTGTTCGTCTGTGGTCTATCGTCACCGGTGGGTTTTATAATTAAGAGGTTGCAAACTTTGGCTGATTCGGTTATTCTCGCCCATCTGATAGTCAGGCTGGCAATTGGCCACTTCGAGATGAATTCCGAGATAAGTCCTGTCGCAATTCTTTGTCAGTATTAGTATAAGGTAATTTGATCTCATACTGGGCTTTGATGTTCAGGTGTTGAGTTGAACTTTCCACGAGTTATGCACGAGTTAGGGAGGAACGCACAATGAGTCGTAGACCAACCAGATTACAGAAGATGCTGAGCATCGCCCTGATGATCTCAATTGGCGGGTTTTATTCGATGGTGACCACTTCGGTGCTGGCACAGTCGGGTAAGAAGTCCACCGGCGAGCTCTCGGTGAGCGGTTCGGTGACGATCAACGGGACGTCGGCGATCTCGGGTTCGACGGTCTTCAGTGAGAGCCGGATCCGGACAGCGGCGAACAGCTCGGCGATCATCAGCCTTGGCCGACTTGGCCGTCTGCAGCTTGGCCCGGACAGCGAGATGACGGTTCGTTTCTCGGATGGTTCGGTTGGTGGCAACCTGGTGGCAGGTCGTGCCGTAGCAAGTGCGCCGGCTGGCGTCGCGGTCTCGATCGTTACGGCAGAGGGTGTGGCCGCTTCGAGGGGTGATAAGTCATCCGCGCTGGCGGTCGATCTGACCTGCGGCAATACTCGCGTTCTCGCTGCCCGCAGTGATGCAACGGTCACCTCGGCTGGCAAGGTTGAGACAGTGGTTGTCGGTAAAGAGGTCGCGGTTGGTCAGGCGAAGGGCACCTGCGCCCGGATCGCAACGGCGAGCCTTGGAACCGGTCTGAGCACCGGCGCGCTCGCGGCACTGATCATTGCCGGCATCGGCGGTGCGGTTGGCGGAGTCGTCGCTGCTTCGCAGGCTGACAATGTTGCTCCCTCATCGATCGTGGTCAGCGGTTTCCGTCCGTAATTTTCACTTCCAGGTAGAGATTACACAACTGCAAAGATGCGCCGTGGTCCTGGATAAGCCGCGGCGCATCTTCTCTTTACAAAGATTCGTCTGACGTCGTGGATCGACAGGTGTGTTTGCGCATAAGCAGGCATTATAAGCAGGCAAAAGTAACTACAACCCTGATCTTCACGTCTGGCAAGTCTGCACATCCCGGCTATTGCACTCTATGCACTCCCGCCTTCCCTCCGGCTTTAAAGCCATCGCAATTTCGCGGGAATTATTGAACGCGATCGACATTCTTGAAAATTCCTGCCCTGAATGTGATACCCGAGTGAGATAATCAACGAGATAATGAATATGAAGCTTAACAAGTTGACTGTTCTGCCGTATCGATTGGCGATGATCTCCTTTGTTTTCGGACTGATGACGGCTATTGGATCTGCACAGGCTCCGGCGTCGACGGCGAATGGTGGTCCGGCCAGCGGGACGACCAGCGGGCCGACCAGCGGAGTAGATGCCTCGGCGGTGCCCGTTGTCTCCGGACGCGGAGATTATCGGATTGGTCCGGGAGATGTTTTGTCGATCGATATTGCCGGTGAGCCGGACCTTCGTCGCAAGGTCAAGGTGATGGAGCAGGGAACGATCCGGCTTCCATTCATTGATCGTGACCTGAAAATTGCGGGAATGAGTGAGCCGGAGCTGACGGCGATACTGCGCCAGTCATACACTGCGATCCTGAAGGAGCCACAGGTAACGATCTTCATCGAGGAGTATCACGCGCGGATGGCCTCGATTGCCGGGGCGGTCAACCAGCCAAAACAGATTCCGCTGACGCGCGAGCTGCGCCTCTATGATCTGATCAGCATTGCTGGTGGGATCAACGAGCGTGCAGGCAATATCGCACAGTTGATTCACACCCGACCGGAGGACAGCCTCGAGGTGATCGATCTGCGTGACCTGGTCCGTCGCCCGGATCTGAACCGGGTGATTCGGGATGGCGATTTCATCAATGTCCCCGAGGCGGGGATCTTTTATGTGACGGGGAATGTCAGTAAGCCGGGATCTTTTCCACTGAAGGATTCGATCAAGCTGAGCCAGGCGATTGCGATGGCCGGAGGCGTTCTGCCCGATTCGAAGAAGCGTGAGATCCGGCTGGTTCGGACGACCGATCCGAGCCGGACAACAACGAGTGAAGAGGTGATCGACCTGCTGGAGATCGAGAAGGACTCAGCGAAGGATCCTGTGCTGCGCCCCTACGATGTCGTGATGGTTCCCGAATCGACCCGTGGCAGGCAGGCGCGTACGTTGCTGCAGGCTTTTTCCGGTGGACTGGCGAGTGCCCTTGGCTGGGGAATCTTCAGATAGGTCTTAAAATGCGTGGATCAAGGAAGATCCGGCAGATCAGGCCTCAGGATTGGTTTGAGATAGCGAGGCACTGAGTGGTCCCGTAACGTGAGATGGCCGGGGTGAACTCCGGAAGAAGCTATTCAAATGAGTAACAACGAAGAGAATCAGACAGCGCTGGCCAATGTTCCTCCCCCGGGCCGGGAACCGAAGAAGGGTGGAGCGGGTTATCCGATCTACAGTCGTTATCCGGCCATCCAGGTCGAGAAGAATTCGGTGCGTGAGTACTGGCGGATTATCCGGAAGCACAAGTGGATGGTGATCGCGACGCTCGTCTTTCTGGTCGCGATTGTGACGATTGGGACGTTGATGAGTCGGCCGGTCTATCGCGCAGAAGCGAAGATCGAGATTGGTAAGGAGACAGAGCGGGTTCTGGCCGGGCAGCGGATCATGGAGGTTGAGACGGCGAACGTCTTCAATCCATTCTATCTGCAGACGCAGGT
>JBEIMN010000372.1:0-4061 GCA_040378705.1 Acidobacteriota bacterium | reverse complement strand
CGAGCGTCAGGTATCCCAGTCCGACCGACCGCAGAAATGAGAGCCGATCCCGAATCTCGCGCAGGATGCGACCGGCGATCGCCTCCTCACGCGCCGTCAGCTTCAACTGACCGAAGCTCTCCGCCGCGATATCGATCGACTGCCCGGCATAGTCGGCGATCGAGAGACCATCGATCCTGACCGCGAGCGACTCCGGCTGCAATCGCGCCCCCCGGCAGGACCGACACGTCGCCTGCGTCACCAGCGATTCGAGCGCCGACCGCTTCTTGTCCGACCACGATTCCGATTCGCCCTGCTGGATTCGCTTCAGCGATTCCGAAAGAATGCGGACCACCCCGTGCCACGCTATCTCGAAACTTCGTGACCCGGAATTGAAGATTACCTTCTCCTTCATCCCGAGAAAATAGGCGTCACGAGCCTTTTTCGGCAGCTTGCCGAATGGTGTGTCACTCGAAATCCCGAAGTGGCGGGCGATGGATAGCAGCCCCTCGCGCAGATAGTTGTCGGTGGTCGGATCCTCTTCGCGTGTAAAATGGATCTGGCGGAGCGGAATCGTTTCGTCGGGAATGATTCGCGCCGGATCGACGTCAGCGGTGACGCCAAGGCCGTTACAGTCGCGGCAGGCCCCAAAGGCAGAGTTGAACGAAAAGGATCGCGGCTCGAGCTGCGGAATCGAGATCCCGCAGTCGACACACGCCATACGCTCGGAGTAGAGCCGCTCCTCCCCCTCGATGATCGAAACGACCACTATGCCATCCGTCAGTCGGAGCGCCGTCCGGACAGACTCCTCGAGCCGCTGCCCGATCCCTGGTTTGATCAGCAGACGGTCGACGACCACCTCAATCGTGTGATTTCGCCGCTTGTCGAGCTGTATCTCCTCGTCGAGCGAACGCATCTCGCCATCGATCCGCGCCCGTGTGAACCCGACCTTCTGCAGCTTCTCAAGCTCCTTCCGGTATTCACCCTTCCGGCCACGGACGATCGGCGCAAGAATCATCACCCGCACCCCTTCCGGCAACTCCCTCAGACTCTGGATGATCTGTTCTGTCGACTGGCGGGAGATCGGCTTTCCACAGGCATGGCAATTGGGCTGTCCGATCGACGAGAAGAAGAGTCGCAGGTAATCATAGATCTCCGTCACCGTCCCGACCGTCGACCGCGGACTCCGGCTGGTCGTCTTCTGCTCGATCGAGATTGCCGGCGAGAGACCCTCGACCGCGTCGACATCGGGTTTTTCGAGCTGCTCGAGGAACTGCCGCGCATAGGCGGAGAGCGATTCGACATAACGTCGCTGCCCCTCGGCATAGATCGTGTCGAAGGCGAGCGACGATTTACCCGAACCGCTCAACCCGGTGATCACCGTCAACTGATTGCGCGGGATCTCGAGGCTGATATTCTTCAGGTTGTGTTGTCGCGCCCCACGCACCGTGATTCTGTTTATTGCCATAGGTTCAGCGCCACAAAATTACTGACGGACAAAAAATATAAGATCGGATCAAACCGACATAATAGCTGAGAACGAGCGGGGGGCGCAAACGCCACGCGAAGCCCCAAATACTGGACTGGTTCAGGTCTCCGCTTCGAGATCGGCCGGGCGGTTGAGATTGGTGAAGAATCGCTCCGAACCGCGGAGGTGCGCGATCTCCGTGAAGTCGATCACCCTCGTCCGAACCCGATCGAACAGCGCTTCAAAGCGCAGAATCTCGAGCCCGATCATCTCTTCGGCCACCGGGAGAACCGATTCCGAGTAGACGCCGACCAGCGGCTGCAGACGCCCCTCCTGATCGACGGGAATGGTTGCCGCGTACCCGCCCACCCGATGGCGCTCGATCAGCAGCTGGATCAGCTCGCGCGTCAGGTAAGGCATGTCACAGGCCAGCAGCACTACTCCATTGCCCGGCTGTCCTGATCGCAGCGCCGTGACGAGCCCGCCAAGCGGCCCCTTGTAATCATAATCATCCGCGCAGAGTCGGATTTCGAGATCGGTGGCCAGTTGGCGGTATCGATCCTCGTCCAGTTGGTCGCGGTGGACGACGAGCATCGCGAGAGGGCTGATTGCGCGTCCAAGCGCGATCGCACACGCGACCAGCGGGCGTCCCTCGAACGGCACGAAGGCTTTGTCACGACCCATGCGCCGGCTTCGCCCTCCGGCGAGGATCGCCACCGGTAACGTCGCCTCGATTTTAGCCTGACCGGCAGGCATCTCACCCTTCATCGTTTAAACCTCATCGCCCGACCTCTCTTGCCGCCCATAACCCGAAGCTGTTGTGTTATATTCTGAGCGTTCAGGATATTCCAACAAGAGGTACCCGACAATGACGCGACCGTTAACACCGCTGGCCCCGCTGGCAATACTGATACTCCTGATTATGCCGATGCTTACCGGCAAAGCAGTCTGTTTGATGGCGCAGACCAGCCCGCCGAAGTCCGATTCCGGATTCTTTCCGATCGATCAGTTGAGACCGGGAATGAAGGCGGTTGGATACACGGTATTCGTCGGCAGGGAACCGGAGCCGTTCGACCTCGAGATACTTGGAGTGCTGAAGGGGTTTCCCAATCCCGGGCAGTCAGCGGTTCTGAGTCGGCTGGTTGGAGATCGAATGAACCACACCGGCGTCTTCCAGGGGATGAGCGGAAGTCCTGTCTTTGTCGATAATCGACTCGTTGGCGCCGTCGCCTTCGGCTATCAGTTTGCGCGTGATCCGATTGCCGGTATCACACCGATCCGGCAGATGATCGAGCAGTTTGAGATTCATCAGGATGGCAAGGCGCGCTCGACGTCGCTAAATTCCGGTGATTCCGGTTCGGCACGTCGGATCACTTATGCCGATCTCGGATTTGGCGATGGCCAGTCCGCGGCCCGGCAGGATTCTCCATATCAACTCGCATACAATTTGACCAGCCCCGCCTCGCCCGTCTCAGTTGGGGCGGCAGACGGGACGGGTTTGATCCCGATAGCGACACCGCTCTCTGTGAGCGGGATTGCGCCGGAGGTTCTCGGGCGTTTCGCCCCACTCTTCAAATCGTGGGGGTTTAATCCGTTCGCTGGCCAGTTCGCCGGCCCGGTCGCGAGTTTAGGCGGGGCGGCGGCGGTCACCGATCTGAAGAAGTCGGATTCCGGAACGCTGAAGCCTGGCTCGACGGTCGTGGTGCCGCTGATTCGGGGTGACTACTCTGTCTCCGCCGCCGGCACGGTCACCTGGCGGGATGGCAATCGTATCTATGCCTTTGGCCACCCGTTTATGTCGCTCGGGCTCTCGGATTTTCCAATGCACGAGGGCGAAGTGGTGACGGTCCTTTCGTCACTTGCCTCATCGTTCAAGCTTAGCTACCCGACGGAGATGGTCGGTGTGATTCGCGGTGACCGCTCAACCGGCATCTACGGTGAACTCGGTGTCGCCCCGCGAATGATCCCGGTCGAGATCAACCTCCGGACGAGCCGCGGCGAGAGTCGAAAGTTCAGCTTCGACGTCGTCGCCGATCGTTTTCTGACCCCGATTCTTTTGCAGATGACGATGATCTCGACGATCTCGTCGACCGAACGGGCGATCGGTGATTCGACACTCCTGATCAATGGAACGATCAAATTGAAGGATCAGCCGCCAATCAGGCTCGAGAACCGGGTTGCGGTGACCCTTAACGGGCCGATCTCGGCGACGCTTGCCGCCGTTCAACCAGTCGGGACGATCATTGCCAGCGGCTTTGACGACCTGAGCTTCGAGAAGATTACCTGGGATATCGATTCACAGGATCTGCGCCAGACGGGACAGATCGACCGCCTCTGGATCGACCGGTCGGGGGTTCGGCGCGGGGAGACGGTCGCCGTCCAGCTCTTCGCGCGGACAGAGGGCGGGCGCGAATATGTCGAGCGATTTTCGCTGACAATACCGACTGACGCCCCGGTCGGCCCGCTACAGTTGCTGGTTGGCGACGGCGCGGCTCTTCAGTCGTCAGATCCGCGAACCGGATTCACCCCGAAATCGATCGGGCAGCTCGTCGCCGGGATCAACCGGGTTCGAAAAGCCGGCCGCCTCTACGCCAGGCTCAGCCAGGCGGAGGGT
>JBEIMN010000371.1:0-4071 GCA_040378705.1 Acidobacteriota bacterium | reverse complement strand
GCTTCACGAACAAACCGGCGAGTAAGGCGCCAGTGATCGATGCGGTTTTTGAGATCGAGCAGATCCTGCGGGAAATTCCAATCCATAAAGTACCTCCGGTGAAATATATTTCACGGAGGTGAGAATAGACAAAGCGGACAGTGATTTCACGCCCGATCACCGAAGGCTTACTGATAACCCAAGAGTGTCTAATCGTGAGGCGAGAGATGATGAAGTATAAGGTGGGCAGCGCATTGTAATCGCGCTGCCCACCTTCAGGAAAGAGGGAAGAGATATCCCCAAATAGTCAGAAGAGTAGTTTGAGGGCAAACTGAGTTTGGCGAGGAGTATAGACGCCCGCAGTCGAGGTAATCTTGCCGTAGTTCGGATTACCAAATTGAGAGTTGGGATTTCCAAAGACGGGATGGTTCGGAACATTGAACATTTCGGTTCTGAACTGGAGACTGAATCTTTCACTGAGGGCGAACGTCTTGAAGATCGATGCGTTGATGATACTCTGGTTAGGGCCGTAGCCCTGGTTGCGTGATGAGTTGCCGAGCGTAAAGTTAGCCGGCAGGGCAAAGGCAGCTGGATCGAGAAACTGTCCGGCGACGCCAACAGAGGGGTTGGAGACGCGGATTTCCTGTCGCAGACGATTGGGGCGTTCACCGCCGCCGCCGATGATACCGCTGACATTCTGCTGGTTGGTTATGGTGAAAGGCAGGCCGGTCTGCCAGGTAATAGTGCCATTGACCTGCCAGCCGCCAAAAGCCTGTCCTGCGGCGCCTTTGAGATTGCGTCCGATTGGTAGTTCATAGTTGCCGCCAAAAGACCAGCGGTACTTGATGTTGAAATCGCTTGTTGCGCGATCATATCGTTTGACGTTGGCGACAAGCTGATCGAAGGGGCCGGCGAACATTCCATACCCGCCGGTGCTGGTTCCGAGACCGGTTACCTCATCGATTCCGTGAGCCCAGGTGAAGCCGGAGGTGGCACTAAAGCCCCGCGAGAATCGCCGATTGTAGCTGATCTGGAAGGCATTGTAGCTCGCGTTGCCGCTGGATGCGAGGTAGCCAATCGTCGTTACCCTTGGGGCACGTGTGGCGAAGGGGCGCGGGTTGGGTGTTGAGGTACCGCTTGGAAGCGCGCGGTTGATATCCGGGATAGCCATGCCCATGCGCCGTCCCTGAGTGCCGATATAGGCGAGACTGACCAGGTTATCGCCGAACTGCCGCTCAAGGGTCAGGTTGAACTGGATATTGTATGAGGATTTGAAGTCGAGAGCGACTGCCCCGATAGTTGAGGGGATGATCGCCGCGAGGTTGAGTGCGCCATTGACGCGAGGGAATGCTGAGGGCTCAACCGGGCGCGGAGCTCCCTGAGCAAAGGTTCCGGTCCCGGCCGGACAGCCGGTTGTGGTCAGGCTTCCGGTTGTTGAGGTGCCACAGGTGAAGGCCGCAGTGAAAGGAGCGTTTTTGAGCAGGCCGCCCGAAGCGTAGTCGCCGGGAAAGAAGCTCCAGCCGATGCCGCCGCGCAGCACTGTTCCTGAGGCGATACTTGCCGCAAAGCCGAAGCGTGGGGCGAAATTGGTGTAGTCGTTCCTGACTCCGACCGATGCGTTGCTGTTCTCTCCCGCGGCGAGGATCGTGGAGGTTACCGGGTCGAAGTTGGAGAGCCGATTGTACTGCTCCGTCTTGGCGGTAAAGAGATCGTAGCGGAGGCCCAGATTGAGCGTCAGCCATTTACTGACCCGCCAGTCATCCTGGATATATGCGCCAGTCTCCCAGGTCCGGTATCCGGGTTTGTAGAGACTGGTTACTCGTTCGATTGCGACTGGTGCGCCGACTATAAAGTTGGCCAGACCAAAGTTGAGAGGAGCCGGGGCGTTGTTGGCGTGCGCGTTGAATGTGAATCCGCCGCGGCCAGACCGGCTCTGGGTGAAAGAGAACTGGCGTCGGATGACCATTCCGCCAATCTTGACGTTGTGGGCATTGCGCGTCCAGGTCAGCGCGCCGTTGTACTGGAAGGTGTTGCTGAAGTTGAGCAGCGGCACAAACCAGGCGTCTCCGAGGTCCTGAAAACCCTGTATGACGACACGGGGAAGCCCGAATGTCTGCTGGTCTCCGATGTTGACGCAACTGACGCTGTTGCATGGGAACCCGAGGTCATTGGCTGAGTTCTTGCCATCATTGATCGTCTTCGACTGTATCGCGACCCTCGTGTAGCCGGTTCGCAACTCGAGCAGGAGGTTGGGCCTGATCGTGCGTATGAGGTTGATCTGTATATTCTGGGCCCGCGACTCATTTGGTCCCGCGAAGCTGAAGACACCGCCGGGGTTGGTGCCATTGGCGGCGGCTGGAAAACCGGACGGCTGAAGGGTGGTCGCGTCATTGAAGGAGTAGCGCCCGAAGAGACTGGTCTTGTCGTTCAGCCGGTGGTCGATGCGGGCGTCGAATGTCGAGGCATCCTGGGTCCGAACAGGAGAGGAGGCGTAGTTGACGGTGTTGAGCCCCGGGCCTGTCGGGAGCGGGAGCAGTGCCGCAAACCTGAGCGCGATCGGATCACGAAGTGCGGAATAGGGCCCCTGATCGAGCCGATTAAATGGAACGGGGCCGGCGGGGGCACTACCCAGCGCGCTGATGAAACTGATCTGTTGTGCCGAGTTGGCGCAGATTCCCTGGGCGTTGAAACCAGCCGAACAGTTCTCTGAAAAATCACCCACCCGCTGTTTTGCCGTCGGGATCGTTGCCGTGATCCCCAGTCCCTGGCGGATGGTCAGCACTTCATAGTCTCCAAAGAAGAAGGTGCGATCCTTTCTGATCGGCCCGCCAATGCTCCCGCCATACTGGTTCTGCCGGAACTTCTGCTTGGGCAGCGTTGCCCCGCCGGTAAAATTGTAATTGCCATTGGCGTCAAATTTGTCGTTCCGCAGAAACTCGAAGAGTGTGCCGTGAAGGTCATTAGTCCCTGATTTGGTGATAATGTTGACGACCCCGCCCGAGGTGCGACTAACCTCGGCGCTGTAGAGGTTGGTCTGAACCTTGAACTCCTGAATGGCATCGATCGAGGGGCGCACGCCAATAGTCCCGATGACCCGCTCGTTGTTGTCCAGTCCGTCGATCATATTGTTATTGACCACCGGATCCTGACCGTTGACCGAATATGATGAGCTGAGACGGCGATCGTCAGGGCGTGTTCCGGTCGCCAGTCCGTTGGGCGGGCCCGGGCTGACGCCTGGTACAAGCAGCGCGAGCTGCACATAGTTGCGACCATTGAGGGGGAGTTCCTGCACCAGCCTGCCGGTGATAGCCGTTCCGATCGTCGAAGTGTCGGTCTGCAGAACATTAGCTTCAACTGAGATGTTGACAACCTCTGTAGTTGCGCCAACCTCCATCTTCGCGTCAACACGGGTGCGATCACCGCCAACGAGTGTCAGGTTGGTGGCAGTGAAAGCCTTGAAGCCGTCAGACTCGATGCGAATCGAGTACTGTCCGATTGGCAGAAGGTTGAAAACGTAATCACCGGAAGCGTTGGTCGCGCCAGCTCGTGTCGTATTGGTTCCGATATTGGTGATGCTCACCCGGGCATTGGGCAGGACTGCACCGGTGTTATCGGTGACAGAGCCGACGACATCGGCCGTCGCGACCTGAGCATTCACGGAAATACCGCCAAAGTATGCCAGGGTGAAAAAGACGCAGGCCAGCAGCGTATGCAACAGCATTCTATTCTCATCCCGTAGACGCCGGGATTGACGATGATCAAAGAGTCTCATTTTGCCTCCATGGTCAGAGCAGTCCCTTTTCGGGCGGACTTCCGCTGACCCAAAAGATATTTTGACAATTTATTTTTTGCGAGGAAAGGCTGACCGAGAGCCGGGATGCTCGTACGTAATCCCGGTCTTCTGGCACATCCTCCGGCAAACAGCACCGGCCTTTCCCGACATTCAGACTGGAACCAGACAAAAACTTCTGACTAAATCCGTATTCCGGGTAAAACTGAACCAACAATTGGGTAAACTAAGTACTTATTTTTTCTGATATTACACTAGCGCTGTATTGATTCCAAAGCCTTACAAAGGGTATGGCAACGATT
>JBEIMN010000370.1:0-4072 GCA_040378705.1 Acidobacteriota bacterium | reverse complement strand
GGTGGCAGAACTTGGTGGGGGCTTAACTTGAACGCCCGAAGGAAGTGATCCCGATAATTTGGAAGTTCGGGAAGCCGGAAGGGCAGGAACATGACAGCGGGCTCATCGGGATTTCACGACGATCCACAGCCGTCTGTTCACTGCACGCTCCCGGCTTTTCGGCCCATTTCGGGCCTTGTAGTGCCGGTTGTTGATCCGGGCAGGCATTAAACCTGATTACCCTGATTACCCTAATTACCCGGGGGGCCAGTTGAGCGAGCGGCCTCCGAGAATGTGGATGTGGAGATGGTCGACCGCCTGTCCGCCGTCGGCTCCGGTGTTGATTACTGTCCGGAAACCGGATTCTGCCATCCCGAGCTGGTTGGCAATCTTGGGAGCCAGGCGGAGCATATGTCCGAGAAGTGCCTCGTCTCCCTGTGAGATATCGTTCAGTGAGTCGATATGTTCTTTCGGAATGACCAGAACGTGCGATGGCGCCTGCGGATCGATATCCGTGAAGGCATAGGCAAACTGGTCCTCAAAAACTTTGGTGGAGGGAATCTCCCCTGAAAGAATTCGGCAAAAAAGGCAGGTACTTTCCGACATTGAATCTCCTGATGAGTGAAGTCAAGAACGCGATAAATCGATTGATCATCCTAGCACAAAAGCCGGGTGACGCAAATTTGAGTCAGCCCCGAAGCGGGTTAATAGTGTCGGTTAATGGAGAAGGAGCGTGTAGTTTTGATGAAAAAGTCTAAGTCTGTTCCCCGGGCCATTGTGCTCAGGCTTATTGCCTGCAGTCTGGTCGGCTGCAGCCTGTTCGGCTGTGGCCCGCGCGGTGGCATTACCAGTGAGAAGAGTAGCGAGACGAAAGGGGGCTTACCAATGGTCGAGGTGACGCCGGCCCAGGGGCCGGCACCGGTTCGTGTCCAGAGCTATAATTATGAGATCGTCAGGGTCTATCCGCACGATCGGACGGCCTTTACGCAGGGGCTGCTCTATCTGAACGGAGTCCTCTACGAGAGCACAGGGCTTAATGGTCAGTCCTCGCTGCGGAAAGTCGATCTTCAAACCGGACAGGTTCTGCAAAAGATTGACGTTCCCAGCCAGTATTTTGCTGAGGGGCTGGCACTCTTCAATAACAGACTCTACCAGTTGACGTGGCAGTCACGGCTGGGTTTCATCTACGATCTTGAGACTTTCCAGGTCAGGCGGACCTTCAACTATCGCGGTGAGGGGTGGGGGCTGACACACGATGGGCAGCAGCTGATTATGAGTGACGGGACCAATATGCTCCGTTTTCTCGATCCCGAGACTCTCGACCCGAAGCGTGAGGTGGAGGTGAAGGATGGAGATCGGCCAATAAATTATCTTAACGAGCTGGAGTATGTGCGCGGTGACGTCTGGGCCAATGTCTGGCAGACGGACAAACTGGTGCGGATCGAGCCGTCGACCGGACGTGTCAATGGATGGGTCAATCTGTCTGGATTGCTGACGGCGGAGGATCGGCAGCAACCGGTCGAGGTTCTGAACGGAATTGCCTATGACGAAGCGGGTGACCGGTTGTTTGTCACCGGCAAGCTCTGGCCGAAACTGTTTGAGATCAAGCTGGTTCAGCGACGTATTCAGCCAACACGGTGAAGCGGGTTGCGCAGGTGGAAAGTGGTTTTGACGGTAAGCGCTCCCGGGCCCGGGCCCGCTCAGGCCAGTTCAGGCCAGTTCAGGCCGACTCTTTTGGGCGCTTGCCGGCAACATCACTTTCTCATCCTGCTTCTGAGAATGGATTCAAGCTGGAGGGTCATTACCCCGCCAAGGACTGCCGCTCCGCCGAATACCTGCATGATCGTCAGATTCTCTCCGAGCCAGAACCAGGCAATGACCGCGGCGACGACTGGTTCAATCGTCGAAGTCAGGCTGCTCCGGCTCGGTTCAAGGTAGCGCAGACTCATCAGAAACAGTCCAAATGGAATGACTGTCGCGACCGTCGCGAGGTAGATAAAGAAGAGCCAGGTTGATCTATCGTAGCCCCCACTGGGAAAAGCCCAGACCGGCCAGACAAGATTGATCAGCGCCCACATCAATGCGGCGATCAAAAACGCATAGCTCATCAACACCTCGACCGAATATCTCCGCTGGAGGTGCTTTCCGATAATGGCGTAAAAAGAGAATCCGATTCCGGAGCCGAGCGCAAAGATGGTTCCGCTGATCGAGATCGAGCTCACGCCGGCCACCATCATCGCGCATCCGATCACTGCCATTGCCGCTGCCAGCAATTTGCCGCCGGTCATGGTCTCTGTACGCGTCAGCAGTCCGTAGCCCATCATCATGATCGGCGCCAGATACTGAAAGAGCAGCGCATAGCCGACGCCGACCCGTGTAAGTGACAGATAGTAGAATCCCTGATTCGCGACCAGTCCAATCCCACCGAGGAGAAGGAACAACGGGAGGTCACGCCAACTGATGGTTGGAAGTTTCCGTTTTCGGAAGACCATCCAGCCGAAAAGAATCAGCGCCGCCAGTGAAGTTCGAAAAAAGAGCAACTCGGCCGGTTGGTGCAGCCGCCCTCCGATCAGGTGTCTCGCAACCACTCCCGAGACTCCCCAGAGGATTGCTGCGCCAGCGGCGAGCAGATAGCCAGGCAGCGGATTGCCCGGGGCGTGATTGGGGCCGGAGTTCTTCATCAGAATTTTATGTTGTAGACCTTGATCTTGCTGTTGAGCGTCGTATTGTTCATCCCAAGAAGCTTTGCCGCCTTGCTCTGATGGCCACTGGTCAGTTCGAGCGCGCGGCGGATCAGTTCGATCTCAAAGCGCGAGACCTCGTCATAAAATGAAATCCCGTGGGTCAGATCCATCGTCGTAATCGATTCGCTGCCGTGTGTCGCGCCTCCACGCTGATCCGCACGCAGATCTGGCTTGTAGATCTCGTCACGCAGGTACTCGAGTGTAATCTCATTGCCACGGGCGACGATCACTGCGCGTTCGATCGCCGACTCCAGTTCACGGACGTTGCCGGGCCACGGATAGGCTTCGAGCACGCGCAGAATCTCCGGCGACAACTGCTGGTTGATTACGCGTCCGTTCTCTTCGTTGTATTTCCGAATGAAGTGCTGGGCGAGCGGCAATATGTCCTCACGCCGGTTTCGCAGCGGCGGGAGATGGATGTTGATCACGTTGAGGCGATAGAATAGATCTTCGCGAAACTCACCCGTTCGCACCGCCCGTTGCAGGTCAGTATTGGTCGCGGCGATGATTCGAACATCGACCCGCCGCGGCTGTGTATCACCGAGCGGCGTAAACTCACGTTCCTGAATCACGCGCAACAGCCGCGCCTGTGTCTCCGGCGGGATCGTGCTGATCTCATCGAGGAAGATCGATCCGCCATCGGCCACCTCGAAGAGCCCCTTCTTCGCCGCTACCGCGCCGGTGAAGGCACCCTTCGTATGCCCGAAAAGTTCCGATTCAAGCAATTCTGACGGGATATTGCTGCAGTTGACCGCGACAAACTGGCCCGACTCCGCCCGCGGGCTCGAGAAATGGATCGCCCGCGCCACGACCTCCTTGCCTGTTCCCGATTCACCGGTGACGAGCACGGTCGATCGTGCCGGCGCCACCTGCTCGATCAGGTCATATACCTCACGCATCGCCGGCGAGGTTCCGACAATCCTTGTCCGATCTCCGGACTGCCGCAGCGTTCGCCTCAATACTCGTCGCTCTTCGTCCCCACGCCGCCGCGCGATCCCGACACCGATCGTCTTCAGAATCTGATCGTTCTCGAAGGGCTTTCTGATGCAGTTGAAAGCGCCAAGCTGCCAGGCGGCAATCGCCGTGTCAAAGGTCGCATAGGCAGTGATCATTATCACCACCGCTTCACGGTCGACCTTCAGGATCTCCTCAAGCGTCCGCAGCCCGCCAATTCCCGGCATCGAAACGTCGAGCAGCACCACGTCATACGTTCGCTCATTCAGTCGCGCCAGCCCCTCCTCACCGGTCTTTGCCAGATCGACCCGGTAACCTTCCGCCGAGATCAGGCTCTCGAGCACATCACGCATCACTTCTTCATCGTCAACTACCAGCACGTTCCCACGTTTGGG
>JBEIMN010000369.1:0-4077 GCA_040378705.1 Acidobacteriota bacterium | reverse complement strand
GTCGCCCTTCCAGCGCCAGAGACCGTCCGGCGTGTCGTGCCATTCACCGTCGGTCGGCTGGATGTCCGCGCCTTTGCGGATGAAGGAGCGTGCGGGGAAGCCGGGGTTGCCGCTGATCTCGACGAGCCGCAGTAGTGCCTGCATCCCCTGCCGCGCGAAATCACGCGCCTCCGCCTCGCCGGTCACCCGGTAACGAAAAGACTCCGCCGCGACGTAGATTGCCGTCCAGAGCCCATCATTGTCGGAGGAGACTGTTCGGTTGCTGCTCAGATCTCCCGGATTTGTCAGGCGCGAATCGGAGGTCATCCCGTGGCGGAGGTGGCGCTGCCGGATCCGGTCCTCGAAGAGGCGCGCTTTCTCGGCGAGCGTCATCAGCTTCTCGCGGATTCGTGTGAAGCCGGCGGGTGTCTCGATCCAGACCTCGTTCTCGCCCGTCACCGCGTTGCGCTCACCCAGCCCAATCCCGACGACACGATCGTCCGCCAGCCAGCGCCGGCCGGCCAGATAGCGAATCGGTATTTCACCCTGCGCCGTCGAGTATCGAATCAGCCCCCGTCCCGTTCCAAGGTAGAGCGTCTGATCGTCGGCGCGCCGGACCACTGTCACCGGTGTCACCGGCAGTACGCCGGCCTTCGGTACCGTTTCGATCCGCCCACCCGGCAACTCTCTGACGACGCCATTCTCGATTGCGCGGTACTCGCCGTCGCGCGCCGCCCGATGAATCGTTACCCGCCCACGGGTGATCGATTGGAACTCCGCGGAGCTGTGATGGGTCGCCGATCGCTGCAGATAGCGATCCTGCGCTGTAACGCCAGTCGTCAATACAAGAAGCAGCAGTAGATGTCTCATCGGTTATACCTGTTAAGTTAAGATGGTAAAATGTGCGCGGCATAATAGCACGATACACCTGTAATCAGAAGTTCGACGCCGAGGGTTGGCCCGAGCCGGACTTCAATCGGTGGAGCCGGTCGACCGGCAGCGCCGGCCACCACTCCCGCCGGCCATCCGGCCAGATCACCCCAACCCCCTCAATCCGATCGACACTGCCGAGCCCGGCAATTATCCGCGGGGCACTCGCCGACAGATAACTGCCATCGGTCTGAACACGGTGCCAGTCGACCTGATTTTTCGCGCGGACGATTGCGACCCGCGCCCCGAGCGACTGCCCACCCGTCAGTTCAATCTGTAACCAGTGATTACGCGCGCGACCCTGTCCGCGCACCATTCCATTCAAATTGTTGACGAGCAGGCGCACCGGCCCGTTATTGTTGGTTACCAGCAGGTCGGAATCGCCGTCGTTGTCGATATCCCCGCGTGCCAATCCACGGCTCACCTCAGAGAGCGCGAGCGCCGGTCCCGCCTCGTTGCTCACCTCGCGAAAGACGCGCCCGCCGCGTGCCGCTTCGTGATGGAAGAGCTGGTTTCGCTGGTGGAATGGGTATGTATCCCCACGCCGCCCGGCCAGCAGTGTCACCGCCCCATTCGCAGCAAAGAGGTCGGGCCAGCCATCGAGGTCATAATCGAACCAGGTTACTCCGAATCCGGTCGACAGATAGGTTGGCTGCGCCAGCTGGAAGTCGATCGTCGCATCGTCAAAAAGTCCCTTCCCGTCGTTGCGGTAGAGGGTGCTCCCCTGGCGCGTCAGGTTGGTGACCAGGATATCGAAATCACCGTCACGGTCGATATCCTCGATCGCCACCCCCATTCCCGCCCGCGCCATTCCATCAGCGGCATAGGCCGCACCTGCCAGCAGGCCGCTCTCCTCAAAAGTGCCATCATGCCGGTTCATCCAGAGATGGTTGGCCGCACCGTCGTTGGCGACGTAAATGTCGATCCAGCCGTCGCCGTCGAAATCGGCGCAGCCAACGCCAAGCGCCGGGCCGGCAACCGCCGCAATCCCGGAGACCGCTGAGACATCGGTGAACTTCACTTGTCCTGTATTACGGCCATCGTTTCTGAAGAGCCGATCCGGAACCGGTCGATAGGCTGCCGGCGCGCAATAGTCTGCCTCACCCGTCGGCGCGAGGCATTGCTTGTTGCCCTGAACCGTGAAGTCGACATAATTACAGACGTAGAGATCGAGATCTCCGTCACGATCATAATCAAGGAAAGCCGCGCTCGTGCTCCAGCGCGGGTCGTCGACCCCCACCGTCGCCGTTACATCGCTGAATGTCCCGTCCCCATTGTTCATCAGCAGGGCATTCGAGCCAACCGCCGTCAAATAAAGGTCTGTATCTCCGTCGTTGTCGTAATCACCCGTCGCCGCACCCATCGCATATTCATTGCGCCCCGTCCGGCTTGCCGCCGTGACATCGGTGAAACGGAGTCTCCCGGAGGGAATCAGCTCGTTGCGAAAGAGGCGATTGCCGGGCTGCCAGCCCTTCGGTGGCGGGTAGCGGCTCTCGGCGAGACTCTTGCGCTGGTTGAGCCGTGTGTTCTGCAAAAGGTAGATGTCGAGATCACCATCGTTGTCGTAATCAAAGAGCACTCCACCCGATCCCATGATCTCCGGCAGGTAGAACTCTCCGGTCGCCCCGGTGTAGTGATGGAAATCGAGACCACTCGCTGCCGCGACATCACTGAAGAGCGGGGTCTGTCCACTGACCGTCGATCGGTCACCTCGATCAGTTACCAACATGCCCAACAGGGCCACCATGCCCAACAGGGCCAGCATAGAAAGGGTGATCGCCCGCCTGCTCTTTCTCATCTCGTCTCCAGCACCTTCAGATCACGCTCGATTGCGGCCAGAAGGTCCTTCTGATTGAATGCGTTGGCACGCTCGCGCGCCAGGC
The DNA here is from genome assembly GCA_040378705.1 of Acidobacteriota bacterium. Taxonomy (GTDB): domain Bacteria; phylum Acidobacteriota; class Blastocatellia; order RBC074; family RBC074; genus CAIOZW01. The sequence continues at coordinate 1,285 of JBEIMN010000369.1, read as the reverse complement.
GCATGTGCGTGATTGCCGATTCCCGATCGCCGTTTCTCGCCTCGGCGATCGCCAGCGCGTAGAGGTATCGCGCCGTCGCTTCGTCCTCCGGCCGCAGCGCCTCCTGCAATGAGACGATCGCCGCCGCGAGGTTTCCCTTGAAGATCAGCATCCGCGCGAGCTGGTAGCGCGCCTCCCGATTGCCCGGCTCCAGCCGCGCCGCCTCGCGATAATCGTCGAGCGCATCGTCGTATCGCTGCCCGATCTCATCAATCCGGCCAAGATTGTAGTGCGCCGACGGGTGATGGGGATTGATCGCCAGGCAGCGTCGAAAGGCCGCCGCCGCCATCACATAATCCTGTCGCTCGGCCTTCATCACCCCATAGTTGTAGTGGCTCTCCGCCAGATTCGGATTGAGCGCCTCGATCGCACGGTACTCCTCCTCCGCCTTCTCGATCCGCCCGGCCCGCGCATAAAGCGTCAGCAGGTTGAGCCGCACCTGCTCGAATCGCGGATTGAGCGTCCGCGCCTTCTCATGCTCGATGATCGCCTCTTCGAGCCGCCCGGCCGATTCGTACTCAACCCCCTTTCGCAAATGGGCCGCTGCACCGCGATTGAGCGCCAGCACCTCCTGCTCGATTCGGTCGGTCAGGAATGGCCTGATCAATCGGTACTGCTGATACTGCCGCAACTGCTCTGTCGCCAGCTCGCGCTGCCCCGTTTCACGATACGCCATCGCCAGACCATAGTGTGCCGCACCGAAATAGGGCGAGACCGCAAGCGCACGCTGATACGCTGTCACCGCCGGCCCAAACTCTCGCGATGCCGCCAGCAATCGCCCACGCCCGTAATGGACCAGCGCCAGCTCCGGTTGCTCGACCGCGAGTCGATCATAGAGTTGACGCGCCTCGCCCAGTCGCCCGATCGCCAGGAACGATTCCGCAAGACGAAACCTTGTCTGCCAATAACCCGGATCGAGCTCCCGCGCCGCCTCAAACGCTGCCACCGCCTCTGCCTGCCGCCCCAACTGCACCAGCACCAGTCCGTGAAGATAGGTCGTGGCCGTCTCCGCCCGCAACCCGCGCGCACGCCGGTAACAGACCTCCGCCGATTCATACTCCTCATACGCGTGGAGAACCCTCCCCAGCCCCCCGACTGCCGTGGCGTCCCGTTGCTTTCGCTGCGCCGCTTCCAGCGCCTCACGAATCTGTGGGCGCGCCTCCTCGCCATAGCTCGCGACAACGATCGCCGGCAGCTCCGGCAATGCCGCCGTCCTCTCCTGTCCAAGTATGACGAGTGTGAATAG
>JBEIMN010000368.1:0-4089 GCA_040378705.1 Acidobacteriota bacterium | reverse complement strand
TCTCTACATCGGCGCTGGTGCAGTGGCTACCGCCGGCATAATAAGTATGTTCCGGTCGATTCCGACCATTCTGGCCAGCATTCGCGCTGGAATCAGCGATCTGCGCGGTGATTCCACCGTCGCCGGCGCGACCATTGCCAGGACCGAGCAGGATATCCCGACGCGGTGGGTGATTGGCGGGATCATTGGACTGGTAGCCCTGATACTCACCTTTCGGTCACTCCAGATGAATCTGGCCGGGGCGCTGCTGATCATAATCTTCGGCTTCCTCTTCGTGACGGTCTCATCGCGGCTGACGGGTGAGGTCGGGTCGTCGTCAAACCCGATCTCCGGAATGACCATCGCGACATTGCTGCTGACCTGTCTGATCTTTGTCGTCGTCGGATGGACGACACCACCCTATTACGTGACCGCGCTTTCAGTCGGAGCGATCGTCTGCATTGCCGCGTCGAATGGCGGAACGACTTCGCAGGACCTGAAGACCGGATATCTGATCGGTGCAACACCGCGCGCCCAACAGATCGCCATCCTCTTCGGGTCGCTTGCCTCGGCAATCGTGCTGGGACCGATACTAATCCAACTGAACAATACCGGAACCGTCTATCTCCCGGTCAGCGCGGCAGAGTCGACTCTTCGGACAAATCCGGCCAATCTGACCGAGCGGGAGAGTCTGCATGGCCCGCAATCGCGGGACGACGTCGCGAGCTACCTTGTCTGGCGATATGAGGACACCTCTGGCAACCTACGGAAATATCTGGTTGATGAGACCGGACGCGCGGTCTACCTGGTAGATCCGGGCATCAACGGCACAGCGGATCGTCGTCCGGATGGAACCCTGGTCACAAAGTTCGACGCCCCAAAGGCGACGCTCGTCTCCTACATCATCAAGGGAATCCTTAACCGGCAACTTCCCTGGGCGCTGGTGCTGCTTGGAGTGATGATCACACTAATGCTTGAAGCCTCTGGCGTTCCGTCGCTCGCCTTTGCCGTCGGAGTCTACCTTCCGTTGTCGACCTCGACCCCGATCTTCGTCGGCGGGATGATCCGCTGGATGATCGACCGCTGGCTCAGGAAGCGGCTCGCCAGCCGGCAACTGACCGAGGAAGAGTTCACCGCCGAGACCGACAAGAGTCCGGGCGTTTTGATCGCCTCAGGCTACATCGCCGGCGGAGCAATCGCCGGGATCGTCATCGCCTTCCTGACCGGCGTCACCATCGATACCAACCGCCGGATCGAGGAGTGGGCAACAACCAGCAATCCATTCTATGGCGGGAATATGGCCGACAGCCTCTCGCTGATCCCGTTCCTCGTCATCTGCCTTATTCTCTACCTGGTCGGCCGGGAGATACTTCTCCGTCAACCGCTCGAAAAGCACTGACATGAACGGGAGATCACCTGATCGTCTTTGAATTGAAAGTTGGACGCCGGCTGGCGCGCAACCTTTCGATCGGCGCTGCGGCCGCACTGACCTCGGTCACGCCAGCCTGGATGGCGAGCTCGAGGCCGAATTTCCGGATCTCACCGGGGAGAAGTTTGGGCACTCGTCCGGCCTGACGCTCAATGCCTCGATTGGCTGGCGAGCTCGTCCCCGGTTCAAGTCCGGTGACATAGCCCTCTTCGAGGGTCGTCAGATTCTTCCAGAGTGTAAAGTAGGGCAGTTGCGCAATGTGGTAGCGCATTGTCACCGCACGGTCACCGGCCTGGTTGCTGAGCATAACCGTCGTGCTCCCCTGCTCATCGGCGAATGGTTGCAGCACATAGACCTGCTCGACAAATCCCTTCGTCGGGCCGTCATAGCTGGCAAAGCCGGCGCTGCTCTTTGCCGCGTGGTCGTTGAATGGAGTTACTTCGCCGATTGCGCCTGTAAAGCGTGAACCGGGGCCAAGCAGTGGCGGACCAAAGTTGGCATGGTAGATCAGCTCGAACTCCTGTGGATCGGAGCTGTAGTTTCGAATCTGATCATCGATTCGGAACGACGTCGCCCCGGGCTCAACCGAGATCTCGGTCCAGAGTTCAAGCTTCGGCCCGTAAAACTGCCGCTCATCGACCCGCCCGCGCAGCCTGATCCGATGCGGCGGTTGCGGGTCGACGATCACCTCGACCTCGGAGGCCGGGATGTTGCCGATGCGCCCGTGGAGCGTCAGGTCCATCTCTGCCACTTCGCCGGTGTTGTTGACGAAGCGGTCCTTACCCGGATGGCCGGCCCATTCGAGCCCGCAACGAACCATCCATTCGTTGAAGCCCTCGAGCCAGCCGAGCCCGCCGCGATTCTGCAGGTTGATCTCGCGCGGATGGACAATCTCCTTGACCGGTGAATCCCAGCCAAGGCGAATATCGCCCCGCTCAACCCGGATGACGCTCATTCCGCGTGTCGGGGAGACCAGAATGCGCAGCGGGCCACTCTCGATCTCGACCAGGTCGACGCCCTCCTGCTTTCCGCCGTGGAGAGTGTACTTGCGGATCGACCACGGAGCGGCGAACTTGCCGGGAAGATCGCGACTCGACAATTGCCACGTCTCCTGACGGATGTTGCCGGCGACACTGGTCAGGATATGGCGCGCGGGTTCTCTTTGCGGTTCTTTAATTTTAATCATGGGCATTGGGATAAGCAGCAAGATCAGGCAAATTAGTGTTTTCAAGCCGTGTGATCCTCATTCTGAAACCGTATGACCGAATTGGTTTACATCAATAGTCGAGTTCGTCAGACAAGATAGTGTGATTCTCATGAAACATCAACCGACCAACAACTCAAGACGTGACTTTATCAGACTCGGCGGCGCCGGGCTGGCCGCCGTCGCCGCCAGCCCCCTCCCGAACATCGGGGCAACCATCGGGGCAAACACTGGTGCGCTGCCAAATGGATTGGCCAACCTTCCCGAAACTATTGGGCCGGGTCCAATCTGCCTCTTCTCAAAACACCTTCCGATGCTCGACTGGAAGGATCTCGCAACCGTGACCCGCGAAGCCGGCTTTGACGGAATCGACCTGACCGTCCGACCGGGCGGCCACGTCCTGCCGGAACGCGCGGCGACCGATCTGCCAACCGCCATTCAAACCATTCGTGAGCGCGGGATTGCCGTGCCGATGATCACGACCGGCCTGGTCTCGGCCACTGAACCAACCGCCACCCCCATCATCTCGACCGCCGGCCAGCTTGGCATCCCCTTCTGCAAGATGGGCTACTACAAATATCGCTATGCCAACCCACGGGCAGAGATGATTGAAGCAGTCGCGCAGTTCTCCTCGCTTGCCACGCTTGGCGCGCGCCACCGTGTCGTCGCCGGCTTCCACAACCACTGCGGCAATATCGGCGGCGCCATCGCCGATGTTGCCCCCGAGATCGACAAGCTCGACCGCCAATGGGCCGGCTACTACTTCGACGTTCGCCACGCCGTCTGCGAAGGCGGTTCCGAGGGCTGGCAACTCGCCTTCCACCTCGCCGCGCCGCGGATGAAGATGATCGCCGTCAAGGACTTCTACTGGGAACGGGGCGCGAAACGTGCTGATGGCTCAACCACCTGGCGACAGGTCAACTGCCCGCTCGGCGAAGGCATGGTCGACTGGAAGCACTTCACACGCCTCCTCCGCCAAGCATCGTGGAAGGGCCCCATCTCCCTGCACCTCGAATATCAGATCGCCGGGAAGACCGACGCCGAGAAACGCGACAACACACTCATCGCCGCCCGGCGTGACCTCGCCTTTCTCAAGGCTCGTCTCGCCGAATCCTGAAGCTGAATCGCTGTCATCGAACCAAACGGAACCCATGAAGAATCTTCACTCCCGTCGCCACTTCCTGCAACAGTCGCTGGCCCTGCCAGCATTGCCATCATTCTCGGCACTGTCGCCAGCACTGACCGGCTCATTCGCACGGTCAACCGACATTCGTATCGAGCAGGTCGAATTCAGCTACGAAGATTTCCTCTACCGCGCACCCTACAAGTTCGGCGGCGTCCCGGTCGATCGCGCGACAATCCTCAATGTCCGTATCCGCGTCCGCTCACGCCGCGGCGCAACTGCCATCGGGTTTGGCTCAATGCCACTCGGGAATGTCTGGGCCTTCCCCTCCCGCGACCTCCCCTACCAGTCGAC
>JBEIMN010000367.1:0-4089 GCA_040378705.1 Acidobacteriota bacterium | reverse complement strand
CTCAAGAAGGACAAATCGATTCCCTGCCCCGGTCCTGGTCAATTCAGTTCACCTCCAATCTCATTCAGTCAAATAACGATATTCCGAACTGAACACTTTACTCAACGCTCCCCGCATTCGTCCAGCGGTGGAAAGTGGGCGGCGAGGAGGCGAGGATCGGTTGGTCTGGTTCAATCGAGCTGGAATAAGAATTGCACTGTTGGCTTTTTGCCTTTTCAAGTGAAATCAGTACAGAATCAGCAATTATCAGTTACCCTGATCCGTTCCGGGTTTGAGTGGCAGGGGATATCAAATATTGAAAGGTGGAGAATTCAGGAAATGAATAAGCAGGATATGACGGGAAGAGTAGCCCTGATCACCGGGGCGAGCAGTGGAATTGGCAGTTGGGCAGCGATCGCTTTGGCAGAGTGTGGAGTCGCGGTGGCGATTAATTACCTCCGCAACCGTGATGGAGCGGAAGCGACACGGGAGCTGATCGAGTCGAAGGGGGGACGGGCGATCACGATTCAGGCCGATGTTTCGAAGAGTATTACGGCGAAGCGTTTGGTCGAGGAGGCGCGTGAGCGGCTTGGTCCGATCGACATACTGGTCAACAATGCCGGGGATCTGATTCAGCGTTCTCCACTTGTCGATTTTCCGGTGGAGCTGGCAGATCAGGTTATTGACCTGAACTTCAAGAGCGTGTTGTTCTGCTCACAAGCGGTGATGAGAGAGATGATGGAACGTCGGAGTGGGACGATTATTAATGTCGGGTCGATTGCCGGGCATCACGGTGGCGGGCCGGGAGCCACGATCTATGCGGCGACGAAGGCGGCGGTTATGTGTTTGACGAAGGGGATGGCGCGTGAGATGTCGCCGTTTGGGGTACGCGTCAACGGGATTGCGCCGGGAGTGATCGACACTCCGTTTCATGAGAAGCGCTCGACTCCGGAGCAGATGGCAACGTTTGTGGCGAGTATTCCGATGGGACGGGTTGGAACTTCAGAGGAGTGTGGCCGGGTTATTGCGTTTCTGGCATCGGATGCTGCGAGCTATCTTCACGGAGAGATGATCGAGATTAATGGCGGACAGATGATGCTTTAATGGCAAGGTGGTCGCTATTTTTTATATCCTGATTTTCAGTCATCAATTTTGGCGTTCTGGTCTGCCGTTTTGGATCACTGGCAGCTCGATTGGTGGCTGAAAATCAGGCGTACACTGTTGCTGAAGACCCTGAGGTGGAGTAATGACGGAGAGAGAATCGACATCGAGAGTAGCCGTGATTGGCTGTGGCCATTGGGGAAAGAACCTGGTTCGCAATTTTCATCGGCTTGGGGCGCTGGAAAGCATCGTCGAAGCGACACCTGCGGGGAGGAAGGTCGCGGCAGAACTGGCGCCAGATGCGGCGATAGTGGAGGACTTTGAGGTAGTCCTGCAATCCGACGTCGCGGGGATTGTGATGGCAACGCCTGCGGTGACCCATTTTGAGCTGGCTTGCCGGGCGCTGGACGCTGGCAAGCATCTTTTCGTCGAGAAGCCGCTTGCGCTGACCTATGACGAGGGGGCGGAACTGGTCCGGCGAGCGGCGGCAGCTGATCGGATTCTGATGGTTGGGCATGTGCTTGAGTATCACCCCGGGATCAGGAGACTGAACGACTTGATTCGTGAGGGTGAGTTGGGTGAGATCCGGTACATCTATTCGAATCGGCTGAGTCTGGGGAAGATCAGGCGTGAGGAGAATATATTATGGAGTTTTGCGCCGCACGACATCGCGGTAATATTGCGGCTGGTGGGAGAAATGCCGGTTCAGGTGATCGCGTGCGGGGGGAATTACCTGCAGCCTGGGATTGCCGACGTGACGCTGACAAACCTGTTTTTCGCCAGTGGGATACAGGCACATATACACGTTTCGTGGCTTCATCCATTCAAGGAGCAGCGGCTGGTGGTGATCGGATCGAGGAAGATGGCCAGTTTCGACGATGTGGCGAAGGAGTTGGTTCTCTACGATCAGCGGGTAGATTTGACGGATGGAGAGCCGGTACCGATCCGGGGAGAGGGTCGCGTTGTTGCCTACGATGTGGATGAGCCGTTAGAGTTGGAGTGCCGGGCTTTTCTTGAAGCGATGCGGAGCGGTCGGCCGCCCCTGACGGACGGAGTGAGTGGGTTACGGGTGCTGGAAGTTCTTCAGGCGGCGCAGTTCTCACTTAGTGGACAGGGAGAGCGGATCAGATTGCCGCTCGACTTGTTGGGTGGGCAATCCGGCTTGATTGGAAGCTGATTTGAATTGAAAATTTGGTTGAGAATTGGGTTGAGAGGAGAGGTTGGGTAATGGTTGAGAATAGTTGGTTTTCGCATCGGACGGCAATCATCGACGAGCCGGTTGAGATAGGTGATGGAACGAAGATCTGGCATTTCTGCCACGTCTCCGCCGGTGCGCGACTTGGAGCAGGGTGCATTCTTGGCCAGAACGTCTTCATTGCCGGGGATGTAAGGGTTGGGAACAATGTCAAGATCCAGAACAATGTCTCGCTCTACACTGGTGTTGAGCTGGAGGATGATGTTTTTTGCGGGCCGTCTTGTGTCTTCACGAACGTGACGAATCCGCGGTCGCAGATCAACCGTCGCCACCTCTACGAGCGGACACTGGTCAGACGCGGAGCCAGCATTGGGGCAAACGCGACGATCGTTTGTGGGGCGACAATTGGGCAATATGCGTTGATTGGGGCGGGGGCGGTTGTGAGAGGGGATGTCCCCGACTATGCTTTGATGCTTGGGGTACCGGCGCGGCGCAGTGCCTGGGTCAGCCGGCATGGACACCGGCTGGGGAAGCCTGACCAGGACGGAATGATGCTGTGTCCGGAGAGTGGATGGCGTTACAGGGAGATCGAATCAGGGGTTGTGCGCTGCCTTGACTGGCCGGAAGATAGTCCGTTGCCGTGAGCAGGTCAGACCATTTCAGGAGAGGTAAAAAGTGAAAGAATCGAGTGAGGACAGAGCGATTACACCAATTCCATTGCTGGACTTGAAGGCTGGTTATGGACTGATCCGCGACGAGATACGGTCGGTGCTGGATAGAGTAATCGAGTCGCAGAGTTTCATCCTTGGCAAAGAAGTGGAAGGGCTGGAGGCGGAGGTTGCGGCCTATTCGCAATGTTCGTATGGCGTTGGGGTCTCCTCGGGTACGGACGCGTTGATGGTGGCATTGATGGCGATCGAGATCCGACCGGGGGATGAGGTGATCACCACACCATACACCTTCTTTGCGACTGCGGGAACGATTTCGCGACTGGGAGCGAAGCCGGTATTCGTCGATATCGATCCGCGAAGTTACAACATCGATCCGGCGGAGATCGAGCGCGTAATTACGCCACGAACACGAGCGATCATGCCGGTTCACCTTTACGGTCAGATGGCGGAGATGGATCCGATCATGGAGATTGCGGCGCGACACAGTCTTTACGTGATCGAGGATGCCGCGCAGGCAATTGGTTCGGAGTACAAGGGGCGGCGTGCGGGATCGATTGGGCACATGGGGTGTTTCAGTTTCTTCCCGTCAAAAAATCTTGGTGGCTTTGGTGATGGTGGAATGGTGACGACGAACGACAGCGGACTTGCTGAAAGAGTCCGGTTGTTACGGGGGCATGGGGCTTATCCAAAGTATTATCATAAGTTCGTGGGTGGGAATTTCCGGCTCGACGCCCTGCAAGCGGCGGTACTGCGTGTAAAATTGCGCCATCTGGATTCGTGGAGTGAAGGACGGCAGCGGAATGCGGCGACGTACAGAAACCTGTTCAGCGCGGGGGGATCGGGTCTGGTCGGGTTGCCGTTTGAGGCTCCCGATCGGCGCCACATCTACAATCAGTTTATCATCCGGGTTCCGCGCCGTGATGAGGTGATGGGTCGTTTGAAGGATGCGCAGATTGGTACGGAGATCTACTATCCGGTTCCGATGCATCTTCAGGAGTGTTTTGCCGATCTCGGTTACAAGCGTGGTGATATGCCGATGAGCGAAGCGGCAGCGGACGAGACGCTCGCGCTGCCGATATATCCAGAGCTTACGGATGAGGCCCTCGCGCGGATAGTAGCCACGATACTGGAGTTGTGAGGCGT
>JBEIMN010000366.1:0-4096 GCA_040378705.1 Acidobacteriota bacterium | reverse complement strand
GGTGCCAATGTTGGAGGTGCCAATGTTGGAGGTGCCAATGTTGGAGGTGCCAATGTTGGAGGTGCCAATTTTGGAGGTGCCAATTTTGGAGGTGCCAATTTTTGAGGTGGTGGACTGATCTGAATCGTGTTACGGCCACAGAGGCTCGTTACCAGCTGCCCGGACTGCTGATTCAGGAAATCATAGATTCCGTCGTGGCAGGTGCGACACTCTACGGAGCTCATCCGGTCGATGCGCAGCCGCGAGAAGCGGTTCTCCCAAAGGTCGAACTGGAGCAATGTCCCGTGGAGCCGATCGGTCTGACCGGTGAGGATCTTGAGTGCCTCGACCACCTGGTACGATGCAATCGTCGCAATGATTGGCAGGATAACTCCGGCAGTGTCGCAGGTCGGCGATGTCCCCGGTGCCGGCATCTCCGGAAAGATGCAGCGGAGGCAGGGAGTGACGGTCGGTCGGATCGTCATCTGCACGCCGTGAGCGCCGACGGCCGCTCCATAGATCCAGGGTTTCCGCGCCCTGACCGCCGCGTCATTGATCAGGTAGCGGGTCTCGAAATTGTCCGTGCCGTCAAGAATGACGTCCGTGTCGCGGATCAGGTATTCGATGTTGGTATAGTTGACATCACGGACGACCGGCTCGACGAGTGTCTCAGAGTTGATGCGTGAAATGCGTGCCGCCGCCGCCACCGCTTTCGGAACACGCTCCGCCGCGTCCCGCTCCTCGAACATAATCTGTCGATGAAGGTTCGACTCCTCGACAAAGTCCCGGTCGATGAGTCGTAACCGGCCGACGCCGGCACGGGCCAGCATCTCGGCCTGCATTGCCCCAAGGGCTCCACAGCCGATGATGACGACTGAACTCTGCCCCAGCCTGACCTGGCCCTCACGCCCGATTCCGGTGAAGAGTAACTGCCGCGAATAACGATCAAGATTCATAGCTGTCCGAGATTATCTCCACCGGAGTCCCGAAGCGAACCTGCCTTCGCGCCGACTCGCTCCGGGCTTTCAGTATTGTCCGGCTGTCGCTACCGTGTAGTTCTGATCAGAATCTCCGTCCCTGATTCGAGTTTGACCTTCTTGCTGCCCTGAATCAGAACAGAACCCGCTCCGGCAGCTCCACCAATCGCCGCACCAATCGCCGCTCCCTTGCCACCGCCGGCTATCGCCCCGATGACGGCCCCGACCGCTGCTCCGCCACCTGTCCGGATCGCAGTCGATTTGCCCTGACTACCGCTCTTGACCGTTCCCTCTTCGTCGACCTCTTTGGATGAATTCTCACCATAGATTTTGACAACCTGGGCGCCAATTGGGGTAAATGTTCCCGTGCCGCGGGTTTTGATCCGGTCGAATGTCAGCGACAGCTCGGTCTTCCCCGTCACTTTGCCTGATTTTTTGATCTGGGCAACGTGCCCTTCGATGATCGAATCGGCATATCCCGACGGAGTCAGTACCGTCGCGGTGAAGGGGGTACCGTCTTGTGCCTCCTTCGTGTCGATCGTGCTCTCGAGGCGTATCTTCAGCTGAGTTCCAATCGGAACCGTGCGGGCTCCCGTTGTCCTTGCTGTGCGCCCTGTTCTCCCGGTTCTCGACGGGGCAGTCTGGGCACCAACCACGATGAATGACATTGCCAGCAGCACCAATACCAGGAATAGTATTGCTGCCGCGCCCTGATTACTCCGAAAATTTGTGTATTTCATAATCGTTTCTCTCTCTCCAGGGCACTTTATGGCCCTGATAAGTCCAAAACAGGACCTTCACGGTTATTCGCTCTCAGGGAATAAGTATGAGCGATGCGAGGTCAGAATAACAGATGAACGACCCCTAAAAACAGTAATTACTCACGGGCTGACGCGAAGGCGCGAAGCGGCAAAGAAGAGGGGGGGGAGAAGCGAGGAGCGTAAAGGGCTGCCGAGAGGGTGTTGCGGATTGATTAGAAAAAAAGCGATCATTGCCTGCAATTGGCTATTTGGGGCAGACCTATCCCTGCTTCACCTTCGGCAATTTATGGAGTTAATGGCAGAAACGAGATGAACTTGCTGGGTGATATAAAAAATGGGGTGGCTGGAAAAGGAGAAAGGCCCGCAGCGCCTCACACGCGACGGGCCTTTTATGCGAAACTTACACCGGGCAGACTCACGATAATCGCTCCTGGCTTGCCGATTCGCCGGTCCTCTTTTTTTGATCCTCTTCGGATCAGTTTTCGATCCTGTTCGGATCAGGACTGCGTTTCGGCTTAATCCGGGCGGCCCAACCTGGTTATTGTCACTTCAGGGCCTGCGCGGGCTACCCTGAGGGCCAGATTGGCCAGATTAAAAAGATCGCCAGGGGGGCACTGTGTTTGTATCCCATTACAACCACGATGACCGGATTACCTGTTCTTCTCTGAACACCTACACGCTCTACTATGTAAAAAGTTCCACGAAAAATCATTCATTATGAAAAATAGTAACAGTTGATCCTTTGACGTATTCGGTCACTCCTCCGGTTCAGCGTCAATTCGGCGCCAAACGAGCCGGTAAGCGAGATCTGCTCGCCCCGCAATGGAGCAGTAAAGGGCGAAAATCTGAAGTTGACAGGCACTTAAAGCTTAAGGATACTCAGCAATTATGAGAGAAGACAGAACAAAAGATCAGAATATCGAGAGCTATCCCGAACCAGTCGAGGGTTTGAGTGCGAAATGGCGGAGTCTCCAGCAGGAGGGGCGGGCGCGGGGTGAGGACCTGGCCGGCCTGACTGGCCCCGAACGGGAGAGTCTGCCGGCAAGGCATTATGTGCCGTTCGGGATCGGAATCGGGGTGTTGGTGATCGCGCTGCTGATCGTGGTTGGGGGGCTCGCCTTCCTGGTCTGGAATGGCGCGCGTTAGTTGGCATTGTCGTGAATGGAGGCAGAAAATCTATGAACCGGATCAGGTTGGGGCTGGAATCGTTCCTTGAGAATGTGACAGGCGGAATGGGGCGGGTCGGATTGATCTGCAATCCGTCGACGGTTGATCACGGATTTCGGCATGCGGCGGATCTCTTTGCGCGTCATCCGAAGATCGATCTGCGCGGGCTCTTCGGTCCGCAGCACGGAATTCGGGGTGAGACGCAGGACAACATGATCGAGTGGGAAGGGTTTCGCGACGAGCGAACGGGAGTCATGGCCTGGTCGCTTTACGGCAAGTCTCGCCAGCCGACGCCGGAGATGCTGGCGGAGATCGACGTGCTGGTCTTCGATGTTCAGGATGTTGGAACGCGTGTCTACACCTTCATCTACACCATGGCCCTCGCCATGGCGGCGGCGCGGAGGGATGGACGGCGGATGATTGTGCTCGACCGGCCAAATCCGATCGGGGGCGCACAAGTCGAAGGGGATCTGCTGCGAGCGGGGACGGAGTCGTTTGTTGGGATGTACCCGATACCAATGCGTCACGGGATGACGGTTGGAGAGCTGGCGCTGATGTTCAATGGTGAGTTTGGGATTGGATGTGACCTGACGGTCGTTCCGATGGAGGGATATTGCCGGGAGTGGATGTTTGACGAGACGGATGCGCCGTGGGTCATTCCGTCACCGAACATGCCGACGCTTGAGACGGCGATCGTTTATCCGGGTGCCGTCTACGTCGAGGGTTGCCGGTTCAGTGAGGGAAGAGGCACGACGCGGCCGTTTGAGATTCTCGGAGCGCCATACGTCGACGCCTTCGAACTCGCGGCCGATCTGAACGGGCTTGAGCTGCCCGGGGTCTGGTTTCGACCGCACAGTTTCATGCCAACTTTTCAGAAGCATGCCGGAGAGCTCTGTCACGGCGTGCAGATACACGTCACCGATCGGAAGGTTTTCCGGCCGGTGATCAGCGGAATTGCGGTGATCAGGGCGATCCACAACCGGTATCCGGAGCAGTTTTTCTGGCAGAAACCTCCGTATGAATATGTCTATGATCGACTGCCGTTCGATGTCATCGCTGGTGGCGGGCAGCTGCGGGAGCAGATCGAGAGTGGCGTTTCGATCGATGCGATTATGGAGTCGTGGCGGGAGGACGAGGAGCGTTTTCTCGGGCGTCGACGGGATTATCTTCTTTATTAGGTCTATGAGGTCTATTAGATCTATTTAGGTCTGG
>JBEIMN010000365.1:0-4101 GCA_040378705.1 Acidobacteriota bacterium | reverse complement strand
GCAATATGACCATCGCGTCACTGAGGTAAGACCCGCTCGCAATCGATGCCCCGATGTCGTTCGCCGAGTGCAGAATGATCTTCTCTGTGTCACGGCCGATCAGATCAGCAACTACACGACGCCCCGTTCCGGCGACGTTGATCCGCAACTCCTCGTTCGTCACCCGTACCCCGGCCTGCGTTATCACGAGGTCGATCTGCCCGACATCGTCGCTCCTCTCCAGCCACGACAGCAATCGTTGCGCATAGATTGCACCGCTTGCTCCGGTAACCCCGACGGTAATTCTCTTTTTTCTGTTCATTACTACTGTTCTTCCCCGTGACTGACTGTAAAATATTCACTATAGAAGTCGCGAGAAAAGCTTGTCAAGTTGCCCTTCCGGCAGGGTAAAATTCCAGACAAATGACACGAATCGTCCATCAGTTCGTGAGTTTACTGACTGATAAAAGGAACATTAATCAGCGTACCCAGGTGCTCAGGGATCGTGACCGGAAATTCAGGGATTTCCTGGATTTCAAATTGTACGGATAGAAAAACAAATGGATCAGACACGACTTAAAGAATTGCTGCAGTCATACAAAGAGGGGCAGACCGATCTCGACCAGGCGCTGGCGCAGTTGCGACACCTCCCGTTCGAGGATCTCGGTTTTGCACACGTCGATCACCACCGGGCTCTCCGCCAGGGGTTCCCAGAAGTCATCTTTGGGCTGGGCAAGACGCCCGAACAGGTTGGGGGCATCGCCTCCCGACTGCTCGAGCGCTCGTCCAATCTGCTTGTCACCCGAACCAACCGCGAAGCCTTCGAGGTCGTTCGGGCGTCGGCGCCCGACGCCGTCTTCCACGAAAGCTGCCGGGCGATCTCCGTTCAGCGGGATCTGACCGTTCACGGCCACGGTGTCGTCGCGGTTGTCACTGCCGGAACGTCCGATATACCGGTCGCAGACGAGGCGGCGCTGACGGTTGAGCTGATGGGCAACCGCATCGAGCGCCTCTTCGATGTCGGTGTCGCCGGCATCCACCGCATTCTGAGCCGACGGCACATCCTTGACGCGGCGCGCGTCATCATCTGTGTTGCTGGTATGGAAGGGGCTCTCCCGTCGGTCGTTGGCGGACTGGTCAATGTTCCGGTCATCGCCGTTCCAACGAGCATCGGCTACGGGGCCAGCCTCAACGGGATCGCCGCGCTTCTTGGGATGCTCAACTCCTGCTCTTCCAACGTCACTGTCGTCAATATTGACAATGGTTTTGGCGCTGGATTCGTCGCCAGTCTGATCAATCGCGGCTAAATCGAGCGCGATTATCTCTTTGGATCACTGGGCCACATTGCAGTGGGGCAGGGGAATTGGCGGAGGTGGCAGGAGGCCAGTCAGCGGGTGCAAAAAAATAATTTCCTTTTTGCGCGAAAAGACTGGAATAATACCCCCAATGTGTGTTTACTTATGTCGTCGGCAAGATCTGCCGATGTTGGGCAGGACGTGGTTTTCCCTAACCGGAACTCAACGACCCCATCGCTCGACTCGATCTTTGGTACGAAGAGGGTCGATTGTACCCAGTGAGCAATCGACCCTTTCGAAAATTCTTCGTTCCGAGATCGAGCGATAGTCACAAACTACACACGCACACTTATTAACGCGCCAAAGAGCGCGAGTGCAAAAGCCAGTCAGATCTGGCTCAGTTAGCAGCAGTCGGTGATACACCAGTAATCTGGTTAACTGGTGATTAAGTTATCTGGCTAATTGGTAATAGCCAATTGATAATAGCCAATTTGTAGTTCTAATTGGTATTATAAGCCGGTGGCTCACACTGGCCGGTTGTGGCAGATCAGGGTGCCAGACTCGGTCGGGACTAAGCGACAGGCCAGCGCCTGGTTCCATGATCTTGTAAAATGCCGGCGGGTACCTGGAGTGATGATTTGGGGGAAACCCGGATCTGTCATCCAGCTCAGTACCCAGCTTAAGACCCACCCCAGGATTTAGCCCAGGATTTAGTATAAGATTTAGTATAAGATTTAGCATAAGATTTGGCATAAGACTTGGCATAAGACTTAGTATAAGACTTAGCCTAAGACTTAGCTCAGGGTCTGGTGGAGTTCCGGATCAGATTACTCAGAGAGTACTGCTTGTATTGCTGGTGATTCGCGGCAGTCAAAATTTAATCCCTCAGACAGCTTCCTTCCAAAATATCAAAAGATCCTCTTTCGATTCCATCGACTCTTTTCGCATTCTTCCCACAATTTTAAAGTAGCATTTGAGATTCGAATACGTATAATGACGACCATTGAGTTAAGCCATTGGGAGGTCGTAGCATTATGCGTGATATTTCGCACACCGATAAAGTCGACTGGGTCGCCCTGAACATGGTTCGCGGGATTGGACCTCGCCTTGCGTATCAGTTAATCAAACAGTTCGGAAATCCGGCGGGAGTCTTCGCCGCGTCGACTCTTGCGCTGGGGAAGCTGGGAGTCAGGCCGGAGACGATTGATGAACTCCATGGCGGTGAGATACTTGTCAGGGCGGTCGCCGAAGTGGAGCGGCTCGACGCGCTGGGTATCGAACTGTTGACGCTGGGGGATGATGAGTATCCGGCCCTTTTGCGGGAGATTCACGATCCGCCGCTGGTCCTCTATGCCCGTGGCGCGTGGCGCGAAGCGATTGCGCAGCCCTGTCTGGCGGTGGTTGGATCGCGACGGTGTTCGAGTTACGGCGTGAACGCGGCGCGGAGTCTGGCGCGAGAGTTGGCCGGAAGCCGGCTGACGATCGTCTCCGGGCTTGCACGTGGGATCGATGCGGCGGCGCATCACGGGGCGCTCGAAGCGAATGGGCGAACCATCGCCGTCGTCGGGACGGGGCTTGACGCGACGTATCCGCGCGAGCACCACAAATTGGCGGGGCAGATAACGGCGACGGGCGCGATTCTCTCTGAATTTCCGCTTGGTACCCCGCCACTCCCACAGAACTTTCCGTACCGCAATCGGATCCTCAGTGGCCTCTGCTTCGGGGTTCTGATCGTCGAGGCGGCCGAACACAGCGGCTCACTAATCACCGCACGCATGGCCACTGAGCAGGGAAGGGACGTTTACGCCGTTCCGGGCAATATTACCTCGCAAACATCATTCGGTCCGAACTACCTGATCAAGGATGGCGCCAAGCTCATCCAGTGCGGGCGTGACGTGATTGAAGAGCTGCCACGCGTCGTTAGGGAGGCGCTCACCGGCACGAGCGATGATGCCGACTCTACACCAGTCCAGCTCGAAATCGAGACGGTCTTGCTCAGTACTAACGAGCGTCTCGTCTTCGAGATGCTGTCAGCCGACGCTCCAGCCCACATCGATCAATTGCTTATTGCGAGCGGATTGTCTTCGCCGGAGATGATGAATGCATTGCTTGGGCTTGAAATGAAAGATAAAATCACACAACTTCCAGGTAAGAGCTTTTTGCGCAGACTCTGAATGCTGCTGCGCTCTTGGGTTGGTGTCTCGTCTGACGTAACTCTTCCCCAAGTGAGAGGGTGAGAGGGCGAGAGGGCGAGAGGGCGAGAGGGCGAGAGGGCGAGAGGGCGAGAGGGCGAGAGGGCGAGATATGGGAAGCGTGACAGTTGCCCGACCAGCTCACGGAGAATGATCAGGTGAGATCTGGTAACAGAGATCTTGAAGACAAAGGGGATTATGCTCGATTGGCTGATGGAGTGGTTTCTGGAGATTTCGCGTCAGGTCGTGACCATGCCGGTTTCGCTCGCCGCGCCGCTCATGATATTCATCGGTGCGCTCGACTCGTCACTCCTCTCGCTGCCGGAAGTGAACGACTACATCACCATTGCGAGGGTCGCCAACAACCCACACGAAGTCTACTATTTCCCGCTCTTTCCAGCGATTGGTTCGATGGCCGGGTGTCTCCTGCTCTATCATATCGCGAAGCGCGGGGAGCAGTTCGTCTCGCGTCGCTTCCATCCGCGGCAACTGGACCGCGTCAAGGGGATCTATCGGCGCTGGGGGCTGGTTGCGCTGATCATTCCGGCCCTTCTTCCGCCACCGATGCCGTTCAAGGTTTTTGTCGTGACGGCGGGAGTTCTTGGCTATCCGGTCGGACGGTTTGCTCTGGTCAT